>RECT01000430.1 GCA_007693875.1 Spirulina sp. DLM2.Bin59 | reverse complement strand
CCGGAACCGTTTGCCTCATCAATATCCAAAGACTAACCCCAAACCGGGTATTTGGCAGGATAGCCATGCATGGACAACGCCCAATCTCAAGGGGAGGACTTGGGGGTGATCACGGCTGATCTTATTCTAGGGGGCAACACTAATTTATTTCACGCCGATTGAAAATTATTAAGAATTAACTATTAAGAATCAATGACCACCCGCCCCGGAAGTACGGGCAGGACTGCCATTATCTTCAGGTTCAAATTCTTTCTGGCTGATGGGAGAGAGGGGGTGAACTGCGGTGGAGAGGACGGTGACGGTCTCTCCAGGGGAATCAGAACGGTATTCTGTCGCAGATGCCGCCCAAGACCCGACTAAGGACTGGAGTCCAATCAATCCAACAACAGCAGTTGTACGAATGAGAGTAAACATGACTTTAACCCAGATGAGCCTCGTTAGCGACCGTTACAAGCTTCAGTATATTCACGGATGTCGAAAATGCAAAGTGGAATTGTTAAGAACTGTTGAAAAAAATAGCTCATTTTTCCAAGATTCGCTATGTGACCAACGGTCAAACCCTATACAGACCGATAACAGGGACAATCAGGATGGATATGGGAATATTCTAGCGTCTTTACAAAACTTTGCAAAGTACCGCAATACTTCGCAATACCAAAACCTGCTATGTGGCCCGTTGATGTTGGTTGCGGCCCTGTTGCTTGGCGGCATACATGGCGTGATCCGCTTTGTTGATCAGGATTTCCTCGGTTTCCCCATCTTGGGGATAGAGGCTGCTGCCAATGCTGACGGTGACGACGATTTTGTGATCATCTAGGCAATAGGGTTCGCCAAGGGTGGCGATGATTTTCGCGCTGACGGTGTTGATATCTAGGGGTTGCTTTAACCCCGGTAGAATCACTGTAAATTCATCGCCCCCTAATCGGGCCACCCTGTCACTATCCCGCAGGCAATGGCTAATCCGCTGGGCAACCGCCTGTAGGAGTAAGTCCCCCATGGTGTGGCCCAGGGAATCGTTAATGGCCTTGAAACCATCGAGATCGAGATAGAGCAATCCCACCAATTTTTGCTGTTCTTTGGCCCAGTGGAGCGTGGCTTGAAAACTTTCAAAGAAGGCTTTGCGGTTGGCGAGGCCGGTGAGGGAATCGGTATAGGCGAGGCGGTGGAGGCGATCTTGGGTGGCCTGGAGTTCGTGATTGGAGCGGGTGAGTTCGGCGGTGGTGCGGCGCAGTTCCTCTTCCACCCGTTTGCGCTCGGTAATGTCATGGATTACCCCCACGAGGAAGAGGTTGCCGGCGGCATCTTGATGGAGCGATCGCTTTGTTGCACTTAAATAAGTTGTGCCATCGGTATGGGTGTAGGTCTCTTCCACTTCTTGGGATTGGCGAGATTCAAACACCTGTTGCTCTTGGCGATCAAATTCCGCAGCTTCAGCGGGGGTAAAGATTTCTTGGTTGGTTCTGCCGAGGATTTGGGCTGAGGGATAGCCACTGAATTGACAAAAGGCTTGATTGAGGACGAGCCAACGGTGTTGGGAATCTTTGACAAAAATCGGATCGGGGATGTTATCGATAATGGAGCGGAGAAATTCTGTCGATCGCTTCCGTTCTTCCTCTTGATAGGCCAGGTAACTGGTGAGGAGCACCGCCGCACTCCCCAGGGCCAAAACCGGGGGAACCACCGGAATCCACCACCCCCACAGAAGAGCACCGTAGGCCGTCAGGGTTAAGATACCCAGACAAGCCAAGAGCATGATCGAATACCGCAGGGGCGATCGCCCCCGCCCCACAATCACCGCCCCCATTGCCGCCCAGATTAAAATCCACAACCCTTCTAACCAGGGCCACCAAAACTGGATCAACCCGCGATCATCCAAACCCGCACTGAGGATCTGGCTAATAAAATTGGCATGGAATTCTACGCCGGAAAACTGCTTGGGGGCTTGCAGTAGTTCTGCACTGTAGGGGGAAGAAAAGTAGTCTTTCACACTTTCGGCGGTATAGCCAATGAGGATAATGCGATCGCGCAGTCGTTCCGGCGACACCTTCCCGGTCAGAATCTCCCCCATGGAAACCTGTTCAAACAGGCCATGATCTCGATAATTGACCAGCACTTGATAACCTTGGTCATCGGCCCAACTATAGGGGCCAAGGTTTTTCTGAAAGGGATAGAGCACCTGTTGCCCCACCTGGGCAAATTTAGGATTGATCGCCGCTGCCTGGAGCGTGATCCCCTCAGCCTTGAGGTAACGCCGCGCCACCTGGAGGGCGAAACTGGTTTTCCGTTGGCCGTCAATGTGGGAAAAAAGCAGGCTACGGCGAATCACGCCATCGACATCATGCACCACATTGTTAAACCCCACTTGCTCAGGGGGCGTACCGGCGGGAGGGGGAATGCCGATGGTTTCCTCGTCCTCCAACTGCTCAATCACCACCACATGGGGAAGGTCTTGAATGACTTGCCGTAGCAGAGCTGTCCCGGGTTCCCTGGGGCTACTGCGGTAGATATCTAAACCGATCACCCTCGGTTGGCCCGCATCCAGGGTTTGGAGTAATTGCGCCACCACCTGATCCGTGAGGGGATAGCCCCAGGTTTGAATATCCTGCTCAGTGACGGCAATGATGAGAATCCGCTCCTCTGGCGTTTCCAGGGGGCGCGATCGCACCAAATAATCCCAAGCCGCCCATTCCCAGGTTTGGAGCAGCCCCAAAACCCGCACCGCCAGAATTACCGATGTCACCCCGCCGACGGTGAGCGGGGTAATCTTGTGACGCAGCAACTGCTGTGGTAGCTGACGGAGACGGTGGAGCATGGCATGAATCCAGACAGACCAGACAATGGGGCAACAGAGACCTAGGGAACACGGTATTTAAAGTCTTGGGGGCCCTCATAGCCGCTGGCTGCGGCCAATTGCTCCAGGGAAACCCGTCCTTTCAGGAGTTGGCCACCAATGGCCCAAGCAGGATAGGAATCGACCCCCGCCGCATCGCATTTGGCCGGTTCTGGGGGATGTCTCAGGGCATCCTCAGCACATTCCACATAAGTGAGTTCGGCTGCGGCTTCTTTACCAAAGAGCAGCTTTTGTTGATGACAGAAGGGACACCAATAGGTTCCATACATCACCACACCCACCTCGGTCAGGTGTTTGGCCAGTGCAATTTCTGCGGCGGAGGAAGTGGTGGTAATCTCCCAACCCCGCCCTGGTTCTGGGCTTTCTGTGATGTTGGGTAGGATCTCCTGACCGTTAACAGTGGTGGGGTTATTGATGGGGGCATAGATCCCCAACGTGGCGATAATCGTCACCAAGGCGGCAATTGCGCCCATCAGAACCAACTGCCCCACATCTTCCCAGTCATGGCCAAAGAGGGTTAAACCCAGGAGGCTGTAGGAGAAGAGGGCGGAACCGATGCAGTAGTAGCAGGTGGTTTGCAGTTTAACCGCGAGGAGATACATCAGGTAACTGCTAAACACCGCCATGGAGGTGGCCCCGATCAACAGGAACAGCCATGTCCAGGTTTCTAAGCTTTTGCGGAATTTAACGTTTTTGTCGGCGTTGATGGCGTAGGGAATCAGGGCGGCTGTGCCCATGGAGAGGTACGCCAAGGCCCCAAAGAGGGAGAGGGGCAGACCAAAAACAATGGCGTAGGGACTATCGAGGACGCTGGTACAACCGCTAGCTCCGGCGGCAAAGTCGGCGGCGGAGCAGACGACTTCACCACCGGCCAGTTTGGTGATGGTTAGGTAGGTGGTGAGGATCAATCCAACGGTGGCGATCGCCCCGATGATGAACCGTGACCATTGATGAATCCAGGGGGTGGAGCGTTTGCGTGGCATGGGATGGGGAAGTAGGAAGTGGGAAGTGGGCGGTATGGTAGGGGCGAAAAATTTTTCGCCCTGGGCAAATTTGAAGGAAGTAGGAAGTAGGGGGTTAGTCTAGGCCGGGGCGGAAGTAGCGGAAGTTGGCGGGGCCGGTGTAGTTGGAGAGTTGGGCGATGGCGTCGAGGCTGTAGAGGCCGGTGTGGAGTTGACCGTTGATTTCCCAGGAGGGGTAGGCTTCGAGGCCGGCGGCTCGGCAGCGATCGGGCTGGGCGTTGTTGCCGCCTTTGGCGCATTCGATGTAGTTGATTTGGGCGAAGGCGGGTTGGCCGAAGAGGAGTTTTTGTTCGCCGCAGTGGGGACACCAAAACGCGCCGTACATTGTGGCACCGATGGTTTGTAAATGGGCCGCTAGGGCCAATTCTGCGGGGCCGGAGCGGGTGCTGATGGGCCAGCCTTTGCCGGGTTCGGGGCGGCTGTTGAGGGTGGGGATGGGTTGG
>RECT01000241.1 GCA_007693875.1 Spirulina sp. DLM2.Bin59 | reverse complement strand
TTATCTCCGGTCACTCCCCCACCTCGGCGGATGCCAGGTGGGGGTCATTGAAGGGGCAATCAGCTAACTTCGCTGCTAACCTGCATCGCTAGCCGTTTGTTGGTTTTAGTGGTGGCGGAGAAACTGCTATAGGCATAGGCGCGATCGCCCCCCCACCACATTTTAGCCAACGGGTATTTATTCCCCCGTCACCGAAACGTTATCCACCCAAACGCGGGGGCTAACACCGCCGGGGGTCAGTTCGAGGGTGGGTTCCACATAGACGATCGCCTTGAGGAGTTCCCGGAAATCCCCGGCGATCGTTGCGGCATCGACGCTCACTTTTTCCCCTTTGTTCACTAACCAACCATCAAAGGGCAGAGAAAAGGAACCTTGCAACGCACTCACCCCCGCATGGAGGGCGCTGAGATCATCAATGAGTAAGACATTTTCCGCCGTGGCCAAGTCGTATTGGGGATCGGCGGTTTTCCCCGCGAGGACGTGGTAAAAGTGGGGGCTGACGCTGACTTTTGCGCCAATATTGGCGTGGCCCGTGGGTTGGGTGTTCATCCGTTTGGCAGTGCCGGCACTGTGGATAAAGCTGGTTAATACCCCATCGGTAATCAGGGGAACGGCCCGGGTAGGTGTGCCTTCGCCATCAAAGGTTTCCGCACCAACATTTTCAGGATGGAGGGCATCATCGACCAAGGAAAGGAGGGGGGAGGCGATGGTTTGGCCGATAGATTCCGGGGTGGATAAACTTTGGTTATCCAAAACACTTTGGGCATTGAATAGGTTGGAGAATGCCCCCAAGAGGCTCAGGAAGGCTTCCCCAGAGAAAACGACGCGGTATTTCCCCGAGGGGATTTTTTGATAATTAAGATGGCTGATGGTTTTTTCGCGGGTTTCTTCGATGCAGTCGGCGATCGCCAAACTTCCCAACCCAGGACTCATGCGAAAACTCCCAGCACTGCGGGGTTTTTTCCCTTCCTGTTCGGTTTTGCTATAGAGATAAACCGAGGCATAGGTGCGTTCTTCGGAGCGCACCGCCCCGCTACTGTTGAGATAAAACCGCTCAATTTCCTGTTGAGACAGGCCGTTATAGGGGACGCTATGGATGGCAGGATGGGCCGCTAGCAGTTGTTTTTCCGCATCAACGAGGGCGGTGATCAAGTCGGTGACGGGGGCGGGTTCGGCTTTTTGGGTGCTGACAGCGGGAAGGGCGGCGGTGGCTTCGGGGCTGAAGTCGGGGATATGGTCTTTGACGCCAAAGGTGCTGGCTTCTTGGGCGGTTTTCAGGGCCAATTCAATCCCGACGGGATCAACGTTGGTGGTGCTGGTTACGCCCATTGTGCCTTGATCATTCCAAACGCGAACAATAACGCTGGAGCGGTTGGAGGCTTTCACCTGTTTGGGTTCGCCTTGATCCACTTGAACGCTAATGCCATCGGTGTTGGCTCCGTAGACATCATATTTATGAATCCCCAGTTTTTGGGCAATATCTTGGGTGTATTGGGCGAGGGCTTGAGTTTGTACCATGGTTTTAGGGTTAGATTAAGTGAGGGTTAAACAGGCGAAAATTTGCTGAGCTGTGGGTTGCCAGGGGGCAACGTGGCGGAGTTCTTACGTTGAGATGTTTGCTTGGAATATAGCGTTTTCGTGACTCATGAAAACTTTACATCCCCCTTTTAAATGGGGATTGAGGGGCATCTTTGTACCCAATGCTTCAGAAATTGCTATAGGCTCCCGCTCATCTCTACAACCTTTTGCGACCAGAAGCAATTTGGCTCAAAATTTGCTGTTCTTCCTGTTGGGCATGATATAAATCCCAACGTAGTTGAAGATTGAGCCAAAAATCTGGTGATATATCAAAGAATTTAGCCAAACGTAAAGCAGTGCTTGGGGTGACTCCTCGTCGCTGATTAATAATTTCATTAACTCTTTGATAAGGGACAAGAATAGCATTGGCTAAGTCTTTTTGTGTCAAGTTTAGGGGAGTCAGAAACTCCTCTAGGAGCATTTCGCCAGGATGAGTGGGGGGACGATGAGTGGGAATGCGAACCATAGGAATTACTTGGTGAATGCTATTAGTGATAATCGACGATTTCAACTTGTTCAGGCCCCTGATTAGTCCAGACAAAGCAAATGCGATATTGACCATTAATGCGGATACTGTATTGACCATTACGGCTACCACCTAGAGCTTCAAGTTGATCCTAAACGGTGGGTGGGCAATGCCCACCCTACGGGGGGTTAGCGGCCGCCGACGGTGATGGAATCCACCTTAATATGAGGTTGGCCGACGGTGACGTAGATATTGCCACTGATGGAGCCACAGAAACCCGGCGCTAAACTGAGATCCTCAGAACACATCGAAATCTTGTGCATGATGTCCTTAGCTTCACCGATTAGGATCGCCCCCTTCAACGGCTTCGTCACCTTCCCCTTTTCAATGAGATAGGCCTCATCCACGCCAAAGTTAAACTCACCCGTCGGCCCCACACTGCCGCCCCCCATCTTCTTGCAATAGATGCCCCGATCAATGGAAGCAAAAATCGCCTCCAAACTGTAATCCCCAGGAGCAATATAGGTGTTGCGCATCCGGGAAGCGGCGGCGTAGTTGTAACTTTGACGGCGGCCGCTGCCGGTGCGGGGGTGGCCCGTCCGCATTTGGCCAGCGCGATCGCTCAGGAAATTCTTCAAAATCCCATTCTCGATCAACAGCGTCCGCTGCGTCGGCATCCCCTCATCATCCATATCCAACGTGCCAAAGGCATCATCCGATCGCCCCTCATCCCAAGCCGTCAGATTCTCATGGGCAATCTTTTCCCCCTTCTGATCCAAAAAGGGCGTAGTTTTGCGCTCGATTTGCGTCGTTTCCAACAGATGACCACAGGCCTCATGGAAAATCACACCACCAAAATGGTTGGCCATCACCACCGGGTAAGTTCCCGACTCCACATAGTCCGCATAGAGCATCTGCCCCGCACTTTCCGCAATTTGCGCCGCCGCCTTTTGATAATTCCAATTGCGGAGGAAATCGGGATCGCTCGTATCCCCATCCCGCAAGCCGTTAGAGGTGCGGTGCTCCCCATCGGCACAGAGGACATTACAGGAAGCGGATTGAGTGAGGCGAATATCCCGCGCAAACGTGCCATCACTGGCCGCCACCAGTACCTCCTGCCAATCCCGGAAAAAGGCCGCCCGTCGCGATTGCACATGGCTGGCGGCTTTCCCCAAGCTATCGGTGGTGGCCAGGAGAACATCCCCCATTTCTTGGATGGAGCTACATTCCGGCAGCCACAGTTCTTTATCCTTGGCCGTGGCGTAGTCCCGCAAAATTTCGAGATAAATTTCAGGGACGAAGGCATTGGGGCCGGGCAGATGGAGGCCGAGGATCGAGAGGGCCTTTTCGAGGGCGGTTTTTAAGCCCTTAAAGGAAAGATCATTGGTGCTAACGTAGCAATCCCCCTTGCCGCGAAAGACGCGGATCCCCGCCCCCGTGGTGAGACTGGGGGAAATACTGGTGATGCGATCGTCCTCTGCCAAACAACTGATGTAGTTCACCCGTTCGAGGAAAAATTCAACAAAATCGGCCCCCGCCGCCCGGCCTAAACCGAGGAGTGTAGAGAGGGGGGCTTCCCAAGTACCATCAAACCGGGCGGGGGTGGCGAGGTGATAGTCGAGGGTGGGGAGTTCTTTCGTGATCAAGAGGGTGCTTGGAGACATAGGAGTTCGCATGGGTGATCAGCAGCGTCTCGCTTAGTCTAGCAAAATCCATGGCTCAGAACTCTGCTCAAGAAGACTGTGGAGCGACCCCTTCTGGGCTAAGATGGGTGGATATCAAATGGATATAAGAAGAATGCCTGCGGTTATTCTTCAATTGCTGCTTGCTGAGGAGAATTCATGAAACGATTAATCAATGGGCTATTAGTGGTGGTGCTGATCATGGGTGTGTTTTTCTGGGGTGCTCAACCGAGCCAAGCCGCAGAAACCACCTACCGCAATAATGCGGATGTGATGCTACAGACGGAGTTTGGGGCAAAAATTGACCTCAATAATACTAATGTTCGAGCATTCCGCAAGTTGCGCGGTTTCTACCCCGTGTTGGCGCAAAAAATTGTCAAAAATGCGCCCTATGACGAAGTGAAGGATGTTTTGAACATTCCGGGGCTGTCGGAAACCCAGAAGGAACGCCTCCAAGCCAATTTGGAAGCATTCACAGTGTTGGATGCGGTTGATGTCTTCACGGAAGGGGACGATCGCCTCAACAACGGCATTTACGACTAGATCCCCCCTGCCCCCCTTATCAAGGGGGGTGTTGGATAACCCCCTTAAAAAGGGGGTCGGCGTAGCCGGGGGGATCGTTCAGCCCAGGCGAAGCGAGATCCCCCCTGCCCCCCTTAAAAAGGGGGGTTTTTTATGGGTTCCCGTGGGGGCGAAAAATTTTTCGCCCCTACAAAATTTAGGATTGAGGTGCAACGACGAAATTCACCAATTTACCCGGCACAACGATCACCTTTTTCACCACCTGACCCTCTAGATAGGGTTGGATTTTCGCCGAATTGCGGGCATAGGCTTCGAGTTCTGCCTTCGTTGCGCTGGCGGGGACTTGGATCAGATCCCGCTTTTTGCCCATCACCTGCACCACCAGGGGAATTTCATCCACTGCCAAAGCATCGGGATCGGCAACGGGCCAAGCCTGTTGATGGATGGAACCCGATCGCCCCAACTGATGCCACAGTTCTTCCGCTAAATGGGGGGCAAAGGGAGCCAAGAGGATCAGCAGCGTATCAATCCCCTCCTGATAAACTGGGGAAGTGAGACAATCCGCATCCCCTAGGGCGTTGCTCAATTTCATTAATTCCGAAACAGCGGTATTGAATTGATAATCCCCTTCCAGGTCTTCAGAAATGGCGGCGATCGCCCCATGGATGGCCCGCCGTAGCTCCTTCTCCGCCTTGCTCAATTCCCCAGCTACCGAGGGAGTCACCCCCTGATAACCCTGCACTAACCGCCACACCCGATTTAAAAAGCGGAATTGCCCCTCTACATCGGCATCATCCCATTCCAGATCCTTTTCCGGGGGAGCTTTAAAGAGGATAAACATCCGCGCCGTATCCGCCCCATATTTCCCCAGCACCGCCTTGGGATCAACGCCGTTGTATTTCGACTTCGACATTTTTTCATAGAACGCCTCCAAAGGTTCCCCGGTTTCCGGGTCTTGGGGGTTACTGCTATCCACCTGATCGGCGGGGATATATTTCCCTGTTACCGGATTTTTATAGGTGAGGGCCTGCACCATCCCCTGGGTGAGGAGCCGTTGAAAGGGTTCATTGATGGTGATCAGGTTGCGATCGCGCAACACCTTCGTAAAGAATCGGGAATAAAGTAGGTGTAAAATCGCGTGCTCAATCCCCCCCACATACTGATCCACCGCCAGCCAATTTTGGGCCGCCTCTGGGGTGAACACCGCCTGATCATTTAATGCATCGGTATAGCGGAGGAAATACCAAGAGGAATCAATAAACGTGTCCATTGTGTCGGTTTCCCGTTTCGCCGGTTCCCCACAACTGGGACAAGGCACATTCACCCAATCCGCCATTTTCGCCAAAGGGGAAGGGCCACGCCCGGAAAACGCCACCTGTTCCGGCAACTTCACCGGCAAATCAGCATCGGGAACCGGAACCGTCCCACAACTGGGGCAATGGATCACCGGAATCGGGCAACCCCAATACCGTTGCCGGGAAATCAGCCAATCCCGCAACCGGTATTGAATCCGCGCTTTACCGTAGCCCTGAGCCTCGGCATATTCAATAATTTGCGTTTTTCCGGTTCGGGAATCGGTGCCATCAAAGGGGCCAGAATTGACCATCACCCCTGGCTCCGTATAGGCCTGCTCCAGAACAGCATCACCATCGCCATCGGGGGGAATAATCACGGTTTTAATCGCCAAATCATTCTGACGGGCAAAGGCAAAATCCCGCTGATCATGGGCCGGAACCCCCATCACTGCCCCCGTCCCATATTCATACAACACATAATCCGCAATCCAGATCGGCACTTCCTCCCCCGTGAAGGGATTAATGGCCATGCCCCCGGTGGGAATGCCCCGCTTCGGCTTATCTTCAGCGGTGCGATCCTGTTCGCTGGTTTGGGCGATTTCCTGGGCGAATTGCTCAACGGCGGCGGTGCGATCGCCCTTCGTCACTTCAGCCGTTAAGGGATGTTCGGGAGCCAACACCAAATAAGTCACGCCGTAAACCGTATCGGGGCGCGTCGTAAACACAGCAATTTTTTGATCCAACCCCACAATGGGAAACTCTAAATAGGCCCCCACGGATTTACCGATCCAATTTTCCTGCATTAACTTCACCCGCTCCGGCCAGCCGGTGAGCTGATCCAAATCCTGTAACAGGGCTTCGGCATAGTCGGTAATTTTCAAAAACCATTGGCGCAATAACTTACGCTCCACCTTCGCCCCCGATCGCCAAGATTTCCCCTCACTATCCACCTGCTCATTGGCCAACACCGTTTGATCGATAGGATCCCAATTCACCGCCGCCTCTCTTTGGTAGGCCAGGCCCGCATCGAGGAATTGTAAAAACAGCCATTGCGTCCAGCGGTAGTAATCCGGGGCGCAGGTGGTGACTTCCCGCTCCCAATCAATGGAGAGGCCCAATTCCTTCAACTGTTCTCGCATTTGGGCAATATTTTGTAGCGTCCAAGTGGCGGGGGGAATACCGCGATCGATGGCGGCATTTTCCGCCGGTAGCCCAAAGGCATCCCAGCCCATGGGGTGCAACACCCGATAACCTTGCATCCGCTTCTGCCGGGCGATCACATCGGTAATCACATAGTTGCGCACATGGCCCATGTGGAGACTTCCGGAGGGGTAGGGAAACATCGAGAGGGCGTAAAACTTGGGTTTTTGGGGATCATCCCCGGTGCGGTCTAACCCCTGGTCAGCCCAAAACTGTTGCCATTTCGATTCAATCGCAGCGGCTTGATAGCGGGATTCCACAGTGTTTGCTCCTCGGGGTTATAAAACGATACTGGTTTTTATTTTATGGCTTTTGGGGAGTGGGAACAGGGAATGGGGAACAGGGAATGGGGAATGCGGGTGGGGAGGTGATTAGGGGCTTTGGGTGTTGGTGGGGGGTTGAAAGGAGGGGCGGCGGTTTTCGGTTTCGTGGAGGAAGTTGAGGAAGATTACTAAGCCAGCGATCGCCAGGGTTACGCCAAAAATGGGGGGATCTTTGGGTTTCTTTTTGGCGGTGCTTTTTTTTTCGCCACAGGCGAGGCAGACGTAGAGTTGATGGCCTTCTGCAACGATGGTGAATTTGCCACATTTGGGGCAAGCGGTGCAGTGGGGCAAGCTGGGGGTATTACTGGGGGAAGAACTCGACATGACTACGCCCGCGTCAAAGGTGTTACCTTTTCTCTACGCAGAACGATTGAAAGTTATAGGGAAATGTCAAACTTTTTTTACAAAATTTAATCTTGAGCGGTTAACGATTGGCTAAAGGCTTGGAGGGTTTCGCCGTAGGTTTCCCCCGCAACCCAAACCAAATCATTATGGCCGGCCCCTTCCACCCAGAGCGATCGCTTCGGTTCGGGGGCTGCCGCATAGAGTTGTTGGCCATGGCTAAAGGGAATTGCTTCATCCGCTGTGCCATGGATGATTAGGATCGGGGCATTGACCTCGCCAATTTTGGCGATGTTGCGAAATTTATCGAAGGGGAGCAGGGGGAAGGGAACGACGGTGCGGAACGCTTGGGTAAACGTGCTTTCCAGGATCAAGCCCCCCACCGGGTGACGGGTGGCTAAATCCACCGAGGGGCCACCCCCCACCGATCGCCCCAAGAGGATAATTTCTGAGGGCGGAATCTGGGCAACGGTGACAAGATATTGATAGGCCGCCTCAATATCTTCGTAGGCGTTAGCCTCCGAGGGGCGGCCCTCACTGCGGCCATAGCCGCGATAATCGTAGGCAAAGACGCTAAACCCGGCGTTGTAGAGAATATCAAGGATCGGGGCAATGTCCCCCAAATCCTCAGCGTTGCCATGGGAATAGAGGATCGTATGGGTGGCATCGGGGTTGGGGCGGTGAATGGCTTGGATGAGTTGTGATTGGGGGGTGGCAATGGGAATCAGATCAGTCCCAGGCCCATAACTGGCGGGTTGCGGCACAAAGATCATCCGATCCGCCATGAAAAAGACATAAAGGGCGAAAAAGGCGTAGATGAAGAGGAGCGATCGCCCCAACCGCGCCCAACTCAATTCCCCAATCAGCAGCCGCCGCCATTGCTCGCGATCCATAATCCAATCCCCTTAATTGCAGATCATGCCGTAGGGGCGAAAAATCTTTGTGCCTCCGGCAGGCTTACGCCAACGCCCCCCACGCCGATCAATTGTATAACTCACTAACCTCAGCGATTCCCCGGCCATTTACGCCGGAGCTGCGATCGCCACCATAAAAAAGCCATCCATTTGCGCCCGGTGGGGCCAAATTTTTACCCAACCTTCGGGACTGGCAAAGGGGGCAAACTCAGGGCCAGGGGGGCTGATCTGCCAATTAGGATGATCCTTTAAAAAATCCTCAATAATCGCCTCATTTTCCGGCGGGTTGAGGGTACAGGTGGCATAGACTAACCGGCCACCGGGTTTAAGCCAGCGGGCGGTATTGGCTAAGAGTTGCTTTTGTAGCTGCGTGAGTTGGGCAATATTCTCCGGGGTTTGTCGCCACCGAATATCGGGGTGACGGTGGAGCGTTCCCAAACCGGAACAGGGAACATCAAGGAGGAGACGATCCGCCCACCCGACAAAATCGCCACGGGTCGCACTATCCCCCAGATGGGTTTCAATACAGGTTAACCCTAACCGTTGGGCATTTTGGCGGACTTTTTCGAGGCGGTGGGGAGTGCGATCGCAGGCGATCACCGTCCCCACATCCCCCATCCGTTCCGCCATATCCGTGGTTTTCCCCCCCGGCGCACCACAGGCATCGATAATCGTTTCCCCCGGTTGGGGATCCAACAACGCCCCCACCCATTGAGCACTACTATCCTGCACCGTCCACCAACCCCGCCGAAAACCCGGCAACTTGGGAATTGCCCCCACAGAACCCGGCAAACGGAGGGCGCGGGGCAAACCGGGAACAGTTTGCGCCTTCACGCCGGATTCTAATAAGGCCGCTTGCACCGTGGCGGGGTCAGATTTGAGAGGATTGACCCGCAGATCAATCACCGGAGCCTGATTAAACCAATCACAAAGGGCGATCGCCTCCTCTTCTCCCAATTCCCCCCACCATTGCCCCACCATCCAATCGGGAAAACTGGCGGTAATCCCCAACCGTTCCATCGGATCAGCGGGGAGCGTCAGGGGATCATTGCCCGCCTCGATCTGGCGGAGATAATTCCGCAGCAAACCATTCACAACTTTCGTTAATCGCCCTTGGCCGTTGGTTTTCGCCAGTTCAACACTGGTATCCACCGCAGCGGAGGGGGGAACATGATCGAGATAGCGGAGTTGATAGAGGCCCAATTGCAGGATCGTGCGTAATAGGGGAGGTTGAGCTTGGGCGGGTTTTGTCCCCAGATGATCAATGATGGCGTTGAGGGTGCGTTGACGACGCACCACACCGTAGACGAGTTCAGTGACGAGGGCGCGATCCGGCTTGGGCAGGTCGGGGGTTTTGCCCAGGGTGCGATCGAGGGCAATATCGGTATAGGCGCCGTGGCGATCGATTTGTTGCAGCGTGATCAGGGCAAGGTGGCGAGGATTCATGAGCAGGGGTAACGTTCTGGACTTCCCAGATTAGCGGTTTCCCGGAACCCCTGGGAAGGGATTGGGGTTCGGTGAACACCAATCCAGGAATCACGGCAATTTCTGCGCTAAATTTGGGGGACGATTCAAAACAGATGTTCAGATCACATCAATGCCGATTCAGCAAACCATCAGAGCGATCGCCTTTTCACTAGCACAAAAATTCACCAACCTCATCCTCCAAAGTTGGAGCCATCTCACCCCCCCACCGCAGCACACAAACCCACAACAGCCAGAACATATCTTCATTTTACGCAACAATGATCTCGGTGATCTGCTCATCATTACCCCCCTATTTGCCGCCCTTAAACACCATCATCCCCAAGTCAAAATCACCGTCGGTGTTGGTCATTGGGCCCGGCCTATCCTCCTCGAAAATCCCCATGTAGATCATATTCTTACCATCAATGCCCCTTGGTTTAACAAAGGAATTCCCCAGAATCACCAAACCCTTTGGCACCGCCTACACTACCTTTACCAATCCCCAGAAATTACCGCATTAACAGCCCTAAAACCTGATGTCGGCATTGATATTTTCGGCAGTGTTTGGGGGGCGATGCTACTTCTCCGGGCCAAAATTCCCCGACGGTGGGGTGTCAGTGGCTATGCTGGGGGAGAAACCGCAATGGAATATGCCATACCCTATCAACCCGATATCCAGGTGGGACAGTCTGCCCTGCGCTTTGCAGAATATTTAGGCGCAACGGAATTCCCCCCCTGTCGTCCCCAATTATTTCTCACCCCGGAGGAACAGTTAACGGCCCAAGCCCTTTGGGAACAGATCGGTAAGGGCAAAATTAAAATTGTCGTTGGCCCCGGCTCCGGTTTAGATCAGCGTTATTGGCCCTTGGTACAGTATCGGCAAGTTTTGGCTCATTTGGCCCAGCAGCAGGATTTAGCATTGGTGCTCGTCGGGGGGGAGGGCGATCGCCACCAGGGAAACCAATTTAACGCTCTGCCCGTCGAAAATCTCATGGGGGAGTTAAGCCTCCGCCAAACCTTCGCCCTCCTAGCAGGGGCGGACTTGGTGATCTGTAACTCCAGCATGTTAATGCATGCTGCCGCTGCCTTTACCATTGAAACCTTAGTCCTCTTGGGTAGTGCCTTTACCAATCCGGCACAGCACGATCGCCAATGGGGATATGGGAGCCATTACCACAGTTTAGGGGGAGAGCAAGCAACGGTGGCAGCGGCGATCGCCTACATTGAAAACCACCTGCATCGGCTCAGAACTGATTAAGCTTCCATTCATAACCCCAAAGCGCAAAAAAATTAGGTATCAACTACTTAATCAGATTGCTCAATAAATGGTGCGTCAGCCGTTAAGCGACTCTTTGATGTCCTAGGTTATTAATCTGACGCACCCTACGCATTGTCGGGTGCGTCAGAGCGATCAATGATGATATTGGTGCTTAAATACTGATTGTTTGACCACCTTCCCCAAGCCCCACCTTTTTGATCCGTTGTCAGCCCCGCTAAAAAATGCTATAAGAAAACATAATCTGCTGTGCAGATACTGAGAGCGACAGACATCACCTGATTCCTATTGCCAGCCATGCCTTACCGTCGATCTTTGCTGAAAAACCTGGGGGGGGCGATCGTCACGCTCTTCGTGATTTGGGGTTGTCAAGCTAATGCCCCAGATCTCCCCACAACAACCACAGGAACAACAACCGACAGTGATTTTAAAGTGGCAATGCTGCTTTCTGGCTCCCGTGAAGACGGTAGTTGGAGCCAAGGTGGTTATGAAGGATTGCGCAAAATTGAAGCAGAATATCAAGCGCAAGTGGACTATCAAGAATATATTGACGGGGCCAGTAGTGTCGAAGTTTTTCGAGAATATGCTGAAGCTGGTTATGATCTGATTATTGGTCACAGTGGTGGCTATATTGAAAGCCTAGAAACTGTCGCCGCCGAGTTTCCTCGAACTAAATTTGCCGTCGTAACCACCTATGGCGGCAATAATCAAAACCTAGGAGCAGCAGCTTTCCGCTCCAGTGAAGTCGGTTACTTAACCGGTGTGTTGGCAGGGTTAAAAACAGAAAGTAAGAAAGTTGGCTACATTGTTGGTTATGATTATCCAGTTTATCAGGATGAAGAAGCTCTCTTTCGCCGTGGTGCCATTGCAACAAATCCTGAAATCGAACCGATAACCGCCTTTTTGCAAACCTGGACTGATGGTAATATTGCGGTGCAAACCGTTAACGAAATGTTAGCCGCTGGCGTAGATGTTTTCGTGATTAATGCCGATGAAGCTGGTGTTGCTGCCATTGAAGAACTGACGAAACACCCTGATGTTTTGATCATTGGCTGGACTCAGGATCAATACGAACTGGCCCCTAATCAAGTGATTACCAGTGTCCTGCAAGATATTCCTGGCTTAATTGTTAATATTGCAACGTTAATGCAAAAGGGACGCTGGGAAGGTAGACTCTACAAGTTTGGACTGAAGGAAAATATTTATGCATTTGCTCCTTTTCGAGGTGCTTTAACTCCGGAGCAAGAAACCATCTTTACACAAATTAAACAAGATGTAATAGCTGGCAAAATTGACACAACTCCATAAATGATTATCGCCTGACCTTCCCTGCATTTAGGGAAGATATTTTGACTAGAGCAGTAATAATGTCAGATCAACCCATCAAAACTTTGCAGCTTACTAAAAAATCATCTCTGATCACACGTTTACGCCTCAGCTTTGTCCTGCTTGGTTTTTTAAGTGTGTTTATTTCTGGAGGCATGCAACTGTATATCAGTTGGCAAGAACACCTCAAACAATTGGAACTGAGGCAAGAGGCCAAAGCCCAAGCCGCAGCAACATCAATTAATGCCTACCTGGACGATCTTCAGCGTAAAATTAGCTACTTGGCAAGGGTGAGGGGGTTAGTCGATATGGATGCCAATGTGCAGCAACAATTGTTAGAGGGGCTAATTCGCCATAATGATGCCTACGAATATGCTGAGATTATTGATGCCAATGGCAATACGATCACCTCAATTTCCCCCTATGGCTCAATCGTCCTCGATCCAACGGTCAGGACGGCTGCCTTCAATCGCGCCTTTCGCCAAAAAGAAGAATATATCGGTTCCGTCAAACTTGATCCTGACCGTGATCGGCCGATGACGGTCATTGCCGTACCAATCCGCGATAATCAAGATCAAGTGGCTGGAATTTTATTAACACAGGTTAATCTTGCCTTTTTGTGGTTTTTTGTCACCCGAACAGAGGTGGGCGAGACTGGGTATGTTTATATTATTGATCAGCAGCGTAATCTGGTGGCTAAAACGGGGATTAACGCTGAATACTTTAAAGCACAGGCCGCCATTGAGGAAACCCTTTTTGAAAAAATTCGGACATCATTAAGGAGTCCTGATGTTATTAATAGGGTTTATCGGGGTTTGTACAATCAACGAGTTCTCGGTCAAAGCCATTTGATCGCTACAACACAATGGTATCTTGTCGTAGAACTCCCTATTCAAGAAGTTTATCAACCCATTCGTTACCTTGCTTGGGTGGGAAGTCTCATCCTCTTGGCAATTACCTTGATTGCTGGCATGATTGGCTTTTTACTAGCTCGCTCAATTGTGCAGCCTTTGGGAAAATTAACAGAGGCCGCGATCGCCCTCAGTCAAGGCAACTTCGATACGATTGTTCAAATCAAAGCCCGTAATGAGTTAGGACTGCTGGCCAATACGTTTAATTCAATGACCCATCAGGTTAAAGAACTTTTAAGCATTGCTGAGACTGAACGGGAATCCGCAGAAGTTGCCTTGGTTAATTTCAAAAAAGCTCAGGCCCAATTAATGCAGTCTGAAAAAATGTCTAGTTTGGGGCAATTGGTGGCTGGAGTTGCCCATGAAATCAATAATCCGGTAAATTTTATCTATGGCAATTTAGTCCATGCTGAAGAATATACTGATGAACTTTTAATCTTGATTAATCTTTATCAAACCCACTACCCAGATCCTCACCCGGAAGTGAGGGAAAAAATGGAAGAGATGGACTTAGATTTTCTGTCTCAAGATCTACCCAAGATGCTCGATTCAATGAAGGTGGGTGCGAACCGAATTCGCGATATTGTTTTATCACTGCGTAATTTTTCCCGTTTGGATGAGGCGGATCTTAAAAAGGCGAACCTCCATGAAGGGATTGAGAATACATTAATGATTTTAAATAATCGTCTCAAGGCAAAGGCAGATCGTCCTGCCATTGATGTGATTAAGGACTACGGAGATTTACCCTTGATTGAATGTTATGCTGGCCAAATCAATCAGGTTTTTATGAATTTCCTGGCTAATGCCATTGATGCCATTGAGGAGCGTAACCAAGGGCTAACCTTGGAAGCAATGAAGGCAGAACCCCATCAGATTATGATCACGACAAAACTTACCGATCCAGATACAGTGCAAATCGTGATCACGGATACAGGAAAAGGAATGGATGATGCTACGCTCCGAAAATTATTTACTCCTTTTTTCACCACTAAGCCGGTGGGAAAAGGTACGGGTTTAGGGCTATCGATTAGTTATCAAATTGTGGTGGATAAACATGGTGGTCAACTGGATGTCACCTCTGAACTGGGCCAGGGGACTACGTTTATGGTCACTCTCCCGATCGCACTGGCACCGCAACCAGCAAACCTGAGGGAAAGTTAAAGTTAACCCTCTGGGGTTAACCCATCGGTTTAGAGCACTTCCTGAAGCCAATCCGCTAATTGCTTTGGTGTAGTGGCCACCCGGATTTTCGCTGCCTTATAGGCTGCCACCTTTTCCGTTGCGGTGCTGGTGTGGGGGAGGGGGTGGACTTTTTGCACGGCGATGGAGGTGGAGGCATCGCTGATCGGGGCTTGGAAGGGGAGATGTTGCCCTGCCACATAGGCGATAATCGGTTTCGGGAAATCCGGCGGGATCACGGTGGCGGCGGCTTTGTTTCCCAGTAGATGCTGCTCTAGCAAGACTACGGCCTGGGTATCCTCGTTATGGGCGAAGAGATTGAGCCAATCGGGGAATGTGGTTCCTAAGATAGTCCCTGTGCCGAGATGGACGGCCACGGATTGGCCGATGCCCGCTTGGGTGAGTTCCCAGGCGATCGCATCCCCGATCCGGTTGGTACGGTCAATAATGCCGACGCTACCGGCGCTATAGCATTGGGGATCAAGGCTACCGAGGAGGAACTGATCCGGCACAATTAACCCCGCACTCCCCGCCCCCAGGATCACCGTCCCCGTCGCCTTCGCCCGGTTAATCAGCGTTAAGGTATCCAAAGGGGGGACATGGTGGGGCATGAGGACTAACTGACGGATGCCAGCGGCGATCGCCTCCAACGCTGCATCCGCCACCTGATCCGGCGGCACACAAACCACACTGGTATCGATCTGGCCCACAGCGGCGATCGCCTGCTCCACCAAATCAAAGACGGGAATCTCCGCCAACCTCGTCCCGCCGTGGCCAACGCTCACCCCTGCCACCACCTCCGTCCCATAGCCACGCATCGGCGCAATGATGGTCTGGGCTAGGGGTTCGTGAATCCCCTGTAGCAAAATTTTCCGGTTATTAATCATTTTTAACATCATTAATTCAGCATTAGGAGTGTGAGCAAATCCGCCAAGGTGGTGACACATTGGAGGGGAAGGGTGGCGAGGGTTGCGCTGGCCTCGGGGGGGATTTGCCCCGGCAGATAAACGATCACGGCGGGTTGCAGGGGTGGGCGGGAAGGAGCGGAACGGCGACGGCGCGAATTTCCTTCCGGGGCTGGTTTGGCAGCGGATGGCTCGGGGGTGAGTTGGGGCAGTGCAGTGAGGGCTGCAATCATGGCCGTGGCTATGGGTACGGTATTGTGGATCGTCGCCGTGGGGCAAAGGTGAATCACCACTGCCTTGATGCCCGGCCGTTCAAAACAGGCGGCCAGTTGCGCCGCCATTTGTTGGGGGATATCCCCCTGGGGGTCAATGAGGGCGCAATATTGGGGGCGGACTTTGGTTTTCGTGAGGCTATCCCAGATTAATGCCGCCACCCCAGGATTGGGGCTGAGGAGGGCGATCGCCCCCTGGGACTGCTCCCAACAGGGGAGCGTTGTGAGCATCGGTGTGGTGGCGTAGAGGCCTTCAATGGGGAGGTCGCTGAGGGTTTGCAGTTGGGGATGGCGGGAAAGGGCGGTTTCACTGAGGGTAATTTTGCCATCAAGGGCCATGACTTCGCCATTGGGGTTGATCCCCAAGGGGTTAATTTCAATACTGTCCAAATCTTTACTCGCAAAGAGATGGTACATTTTTTCAACAATGCTGCTCACCGCTTGGATATTCGGCCCCGTTAACCCCATTTGAATCGCCAGGCGGCGGGCGTGAAAGGGGGAAAATTCCTGCTCAATGACAACGGTTTGAATATCTTCTAGGGCTAAATCCACCTCGATCCCCCCCCGGCCGGAACCCAGTAAAATCGGGTGCTGGCGGTGATAATCGAGGACAATGGCCAGGAATAGCTCTTGATCTGTATCGTAGCGGGCTTCTGCTAACACCAGTTCGGGATATTCCCCCCCGATGGCCAGGGTCAAAATGGTTTGGGTGGCGGCGATCGCATCAATGGTATTCTCCACAAAGCGAATCCCCCCCGCCTTCGCCCGACCCCCGGCCCGCACTTGGGACTTAAGCACCACAGGGTAGGGAACTTGGAGTTGTTTAATATCGCGGGGTTGGTAGATCCGTTGGGAGGGCAGAATGGGGATGCCCACATCCTCAAATAATGCTTTGGCCTGATACTCCAATAATTCCATTTTTTCTCTTCAGTGATTAATATTGAGTAGCTTCGCTCAACGCAAAACCCCCAATCCCTGGTGTTGTTGAATTTTAACGCCCAAACCCCCTAGTCTATCATTTTGCGTCCCTTAAACCTTGGTTAACCCTGTGATGCTTGCCACCGCTGTTCCTCCCACTGAACTCGCTGTTTTGGAAGATCAAATCCAACAGCGTCTCCACGACCAACTCCCGGAGATCAGCCCCCTCCATGTGCAATGTACCCTCAAACAAAACACATTGCTCGTGGTGGTGGAACACCGCGCCCCAAAACTGATCCATCCCAGGCGGGTGTTTCGTATTCTGGAAACGGTGTTTGCTGAAACGGGGTTTAGTACCAAATTTCGGGCCTTGTTTTATGTAAAGTTAGAGGGGCGATCGCAGCCCTATCATTTCCATAATTTCATCCCCCGGCCCCCTGTTGTGGATGTGGCGGCCCAGGTGGAGGCCCTCACCCCCGCAGGGATTGCTGCCCAGGGGGCCTTGGTTCACCACCCCGAACCCGCGCCGGTTTTATCACCGGATCCGCCCCAACCCGATGAGTTTGGTGATCCGGCGGATCAATTTATCGATGTTGCCGACCCGGATACGATTGTGATCCCATCACAATTACCCGATGGGGTGGGGTTTGCGGATCTCGATGAGGAGGAGGTGGAACCCCTCCCCTATCCTGAAGCCCTGGAACCGGAACCAGAACCGATGGCCCCGGGGGAAAATCGCCTCTGGTTGCCGGTGATTATTGCCGGTACGGTGATCAGCCTCACGTTATTTTTTGGCAGTGTTTACGCTTTGAGTCGCCCCTGTGTGCTGCGGGGTTGCCGAACGTTGACGGTGGCTCAAACCTTGGCCAATGAAGCGGTGGAAACCCTCCAAGACCCCCCCTCGGGGGCGGCGGTGCTCCAGGCCCAGGAACAGCTTGATCGGGCTTTGCTGCTGCTGGGTACGATTCCCCCTTGGTCGGGAAAATATGAGGAGGCCCAAGCCCTGCTGCGGGGCTATGGCCGAACGGTGGACAATGCCACCGTCTTAGTGGATGCCCTCAAAACCGCCAACGCCGCCGCCAACCTCACCCAAAATCCCCCCTTAACGGTGGCTCAATGGCAGGCCTCCCTGGATCGGTGGCAGGAGGCGATCGCCGGCCTGGAAAGCCTCAATCCTCAGGATGATTTTTATCGGTTTGCCCGGCAAAAGGTGCAGGAATACCGCCAAAACCTGACGATTATTCAAGAGCGGCTGGCGACGGAGCAGAAGGCGGTGGAAAATCTCGCCCTCGCTGAGGAAGCGGCGAAGGTGGCGGCGGTGCGCCTCAATATTGCCCAATCTTTGGCGGATGTAGCCTTAGCCGATCGCACCTGGCAAGCGGCTATCAATGCCCTCAACCAAGTCCCCGCCACCACCACCGTTTATAGTGAAGCCCGCCGCCTCTTGGGGGTCTATCAACCCCAGGCCACGGTGACGGCCAATCGCCACACCCAGGAGCGTTTTGCCGAGGAGGCCTATAACCAAGGGGTGCGGTTAGCGGAGCAGGCCACCGCAGCGGCGGCCCAAAACCGTTGGGAAGATGCGATCGCTGCCTGGCAACAGGGGATTAGTTCGATTCGGCAAATTCCCCAGGACAGTTTTAAATACATTCGAGCCCAACCGCTGTTAGAGGTTTATGCCCAGGGTTTAAGTCGGGCGGAATCTCGCCTTGAAGGATCATTGCAGGTGCGTCAGGCGAGGGCGGATTTAAACCAGATTTGTACCGTGGAGGGCAAGCAAATTTGCGTTTATACCGTCACGAATGAAAAAATCACGGTGCGACTTACACCGGCCTATGTGGAGCGGGTGCGGCAAACCTCAGAATCGGCGCGATCGCAAAACAATATCGAAGCCCAGGCGGGGGTGATGGATCATGTTTTTGCCCTGGAGCAGTCTTTAGAAAGGGTGAGCGATCGCGCCAAAATTCCTTTGGAGATCTACACCACCAACAATGTTTTGGTGAAGTCTTATAATCCCAGTTAAAATCACGTTAATTCCGGCCCAAGACCGTAACCAGCAAGATAACCGTTGTGAGCATTAACCCATGTCTCTCCCCCCTGGCCCCAACACCCCGCCGCTGTTGCTGTTGATCCGGTGGATTCTCGATCCCGTGACAATTTTGCGTGAGGCTTTCCGGAAATATGGCGAATCTTTTACGCTGAAACTCTACCGAGATGCCCCCTTTGTGTTGTTCACTCACCCCGCAGCCATTGAGGAGCTTTTTGCCCTCGGGGATGAGGCGGTGGAGGTGGGGGCCCCCAATGATATTTTGCGGCCGACGTTGGGGGACAATTCGCTGCTGTTGCTGGATGGCGATCGCCACAAACGCCAGCGCCAATTACTAATGCCCGCCTTCCATGGGGAGCGGATGCGCACCTATGGGGAGTTGATTGCCCAACTGACGGAACGGGAAATCAAGACCTGGACTGTGGGTCAACCCTTGACGCTGCGGCCCGCCATGCAGCGCATTTCCCTGGCGGTGATCATCAAAACCATTTTTGGCATTCAGGAGAGCGATCGCGCCCAAGCCCTTCAGGAGCGCACAGCAGCGTTATTAAGCCTCACCACCTCCCCCCTTGGTTTCGCCTCTGCCTTCTTTCCCATCCTGCAACGGGATTGGGGGCGATGGAGTCCGGGGGGAAATTTCCTGTATCTCAAACAGCAGGTGGATGAATTGATCTATGCCGAAATTGCCGCCGGGCGAGCCAACCTTGATCCCCACCGTACCGATGTTTTAAGCCTGATGATGACGGCGGTGGATGACCAGGGGGAGGGCATGGGCGATGAGGAATTGCGCGATGAACTAATGACGTTACTGTTGGCGGGCCATGAAACCACCGCCACCGCCCTCAGTTGGGCCCTGTACTGGATTTATCAAGACGCTGATTTATTGCAGCGATTGCGGGATGAGTTAGCCCCCGCTCCAGAGGATCGCCC
>RECT01000277.1 GCA_007693875.1 Spirulina sp. DLM2.Bin59 | reverse complement strand
GCCGGAGTCTGGCGGTTGAGGATTCGGGGGGGTTGGCTCTGGCGGATCGTCCGTCCTTGCCTCTGTTGGCGGGGGATTGGTGGACTGCGGCCGGGGTTGCTCTGGCTGGCGGGCCATGGGTTGGGGCTGAGTTTCCGGGGCCGGCGGGCGTTCCGTGATGCGAGGCGAAGGTTGGGGCCGGGGGGTTTCCACTTTGGGCAACTCATTGGCCGGGGCCTCCGCTGTCGGGGCCTCTGGCAAGGGTAACGTCGTCACTTTAATCCGGTCTTCCGGCGGGGGTTCCTGGGCTTGGGGAACCTGTGACTCTGCCAAGGGCAACCACAGCAAGACCCCATGGAGGCCCATGGAAACCGTCACTAACGCCAAGGGGCGCAACCACAATCGGGGGTCTCGTAAAATCACTTTGTTCATCACACCTATCCTCACCACACTGAATGTTAAGACGCGATCGCCCTCTCAACGGTTTCCCGTTTCCTACTATTATTATTCTGGCTTGAGCAACTTAGGGGCAAACAGTATGCAGTTATTAAATCGGGTGCGATTGGGGGCAGGGGTGGCGATCGCCAAAACGATCACCGCTGTCGTCAAGGCCCTCAACCTGGGAGCCGCCAGCGTTTTACCCGGCTTGATCGCCCAACGCATCCATCCCCGCGTTTTGCCCCTGTTGTTTGAACAGCTTAGATCCGGCGTTGTCCTGATTGTGGGAACCAACGGCAAAACCACCACCTCGCTACTGTTACGCACGATCCTTGAAAATGCGGGCTACCGCGTCACCCACAACGCCACCGGAGCCAACTTAATCAACGGTTTAATTACTGCCCTCTTGGCCGATACCAATCTGATCGGCACATTAAACCGAGATTACGCCATTTTAGAAGTGGATGAAAATATTCTGCCTTTGGTGTTAAAAGATTGCCGCCCCCAATATATTTTGGCGTTGAATTTATTCCGGGATCAGTTAGACCGCTATGGGGAAGTAGACAGTATTAGCCGCCGTTGGCAGGGGGCGATCGCCCCTCTCCCTCCTGATACCACCATTATTGTTAATGGCGATGATCCCACCCTGAACTTTTTAGGCAAAAATCTCACCCAAAATGTCAAATTCTTTGGGCTAAATGAGCCAGATTTATACCTGAAGGAAATCCCCCACGCCGTCGATTCGATCTACTGTCCCCAATGCGGCGCATCCCTTGACTATGCCGGGGTGTATCTCTCCCATTTGGGGGATTATACCTGTCCCAGTTGTGATTTTACCAAGGGCAAGCTGGATATTGAGAGCGGCGAATGGGGGCAAATTTTAATCGGGATTTACAACAAATACAATACCCTTGCTGCGGCATTAATGGCGCAATCTATGGGCGTGACTGGTGATGTGATTCGTGAAACGGTTCGCACGTTTAAGGCGGCCTTTGGTCGGGCGGAAGAGTTAACCATTGGGGGCAAACATATCCGCATCTTGCTCTCTAAAAATCCGGTGGGTTTAAATGAATCGATCCGGGCGGTGAATGATTTAAAATTGCAGGGAAAATCCTCGGTGGCGTTGATGATTCTCAACGATCGCACTCCCGATGGGACGGATGTTTCCTGGATTTGGGATGTGGATACTGAACCCCTCACGGCATCGGGGGGGACAATTATCGTCAGTGGCGATCGCACCTATGACATGGCGTTACGCATTCAATACAGCCAAGACCAAGCGCCGGATCAAGGGAATCCTTGTAAGGTGATCATTGAGCCAAATTTAGAGGCGGCGGTGCAGGGGGCGATCGCGGCTACTCCCGCCGATGAAACCCTCCACATTATCCCCACCTATTCCGCCATGCTGGAGGTGCGCAAGTTATTAACGGGGCGGGAGATTCTTTAAGGTTTGCGCATTTTCAGCAGCAGCCACGTTAACGCACTAAAGCCTAAACTGGCGGCTACACTTAAGACAATTGCCACAATAAAAGGATGCCAACTCTCCCCTTGATTGGCTTGCCCCGGCAATGTCCAAGGTTGATCAAAAATCAGGGGAGAGGTGGAGGCAACGATCGCCCCCGCTGTAATGCCTACGCCAATAATTTGGATACGCTGCTCCAGGAGGCGATCGCGCTCGGCTTGATCAATTTCTACTAGGCCGCGAATCGTATTAATGGCAGTATCTAGTAATCTTTCCCCCTGTTGGAGATACACCAAATCCACCTCAATTTGCCGCTGAAATGTCGTAAAACGTTGATTAGCTTTGTTGCGCCAAATCGCTAGATCGCTTTCACTGGTGCGCTCAATTTGGCTTAATGTTTCAAGATAATTGGCGGCATTGATGGCAATGGTGTTTTGAAAAATGACAAGATTTCGGATTTTTTGTGAATATGCTAGGGATAGATCGAGTAAGTTTTTAATTTCCTGTTTGAGGGCTTTTAATTGGTCATCTGATAAATCGGGTGAAATATTAGTGGCAATATTTTGAGGGAATTTGTTGATAATGGCTTCAATTTGTTTGATTTGTGCTTGAGCATTTTTATAGACCTGACGACTGTAAAAAAAGTTTTGTTGAATTTTGTGATCATAGTTGAACAAAGGGGGGAAGGACAACTGGACTTTGTTCAGCTTTTTTTTGGTATCATTACAAAACATCAATAGAATTAAAACTTGTCCTAGGGGATGGGGATTATCCAGACTCCGATATTCATAAAGAAAGCCCCCTAAAAACTCACCGGACTGTAAAAAGGGTGGGGCTTTTTCTAGGGTATTAAGGCCGAGGATGGTTTGCAGCAATTGATGGGCGATCGCCTGCCCTGCTTCAATGGAATCTGGCTGTGCTGCCACAAAGCCATTAAACATCAGGGTTGTTCCCCAAAATGCCTGTTCTAGTTGCTTGTGGTTGCTGAGGTTTTGGGTTGTGCCAGTGAAAAATAGATCCGGGGGTTTTAATTGATTTAACTCAGAGCAAGGAACACCATCTTCGCCTCTCTTTTGGAGATGGTAAAGGTGCAGTAAAAAGCTATAGGTATCATGGAAATACTGAGGATAGAAAAATCCTAAATAAGGCGGCAATGCAACGCGCTCAATGCCGAGTCTACTGGCATCTTTACGATTGATAATGAGGGGTAAAATTGGAGGTTCATAAACGAATTCAGTTGAGTTTTGCTCAAATATATCTGAGCGAAAAATAAAATCCTCTAGCAAATCGGCTAGGGCTTCCAAGAGTCGTTTTTCATATAGAATTCCCTGCTCCTGTGAAGTACATTGATCTGCATCATGAAGAGCCAATATTCCCAATTTTTGAAGGAGAGAATCCGTTAGTCCATATTGTTCTAGAATTTGGACATAATAACGAATTATTGATTTTAAATCAATGATTTGATCATCAGCTTTGATATCAGTAAATTTGAGTAAGCGTAAATGATAAGTAAATAGGCGAATTTCTGGTGTGTAAATAATCAAATCATTCATAAAGATTACTAAAAAATATCCTCACGGTTGGGGAGTTGAGGCTGTTGGCGAACAGGCAAAAAGTCTGGGGTAAATTTCTGTAAATTATCCCACCAACTTTGATCAAAATATTGCTGGTTTTGATGATCTTCAGGCAAAATTTGATTAATATAGGCTAAAACCTGACTAATTTGAGATTCTGGGAGAGTTTGAACTGCTTCAATGAGTTGTTCTCTAGCTGTCATTTGGGGTTCACCATGATCATGAATTTTACTGAGAAGAGGAAGACTCTCGCTTATTTTGAGCCTCGGTCAAACGATCATTAAAAATCTTCACTGATATGTTAGTTAAGATTCCATGTCCTTCGGTGGAGTTAATGGGGGGATCTTCATCACCAATGGGGTCATCATCACTCAGAACCGGACGGAGGGCTTGCAACATAGCTGAATATTGATGAGCCTTACACCAAGCTGTAATCCCTCTAGCGATGCTTCTTAGATCATCCTGACCCGCTGCTAGGGTTGCCTTAAGTTCATCTAGGTGGCTCCAGGCTTCTGGCGGCAAAAGATTACTTTCGGCTTTGCGGCTTTCTTGAGTCACCAAGCGTAAAAACTGGCGAATTATCCGCTCATTTTCGCTGTTAGGCATGGCTTCTCCTCCTTTGGTCTTGGCCCCATTATAATCCCGCAGCCGTAAACGCTGACCAATAATAGGCATTAGCAAAGGGCGGGTCATGCTCAAATAAATTCAAACGGTCTTCGACTTCCTCTAATTCTTCCTCCGTCGCCTGCTGCTCCTGTTTGAGCCAGTCCAGAATCTCCGCAGAAGATAACCCCCGCAACCAGGTTTGAGCCGCTTGCAGGGCAACTGTCACCGAGGGATAATTGGGCAAAATTTGATAGAGGCGCAGCGTCACCAGAGTCGCGGCCAGTTCATCCACATTCC
>RECT01000427.1 GCA_007693875.1 Spirulina sp. DLM2.Bin59 | reverse complement strand
GATTTTGAAAGATCTGCTCCTAGAGGAAGAATTTCGCAACCGTACCGATATTGGTATGACGATTCAGGGCTATTTGCGGGATTCAGAGCAGGATCTTAAAGGCTTGGTGGAATGGGCAAAAACGCGGGGTAATCCGATTACGATCCGTTTAGTGAAAGGAGCCTATTGGGATCAGGAAACAATTATCGCCATTCAAAACGATTGGCCCCAACCGGTGTTTAACCAAAAGGCAGAAACGGATCGCAACTATGAGAGCTTAATGCAAATTTTGCTCGAAAACCACGACTATCTCTACGCCGCCATTGGTTCCCACAATGTCCGCACCCAAGCGCGGGCCATGGCCATTGCTGAAACCCTCAACATTCCCCGCCGTCGTATTGAATTACAAGTCCTCTACGGCATGGGGGATCAACTGGCAAAAGCGATGGTGAAACGGGGTTTCCGGGTGCGGGTCTATGCTCCCTATGGCGACCTGTTGCCGGGGATGTCCTACCTGATTCGCCGCCTCTTGGAAAACACCGCCAACACCTCGTTTATCCGTTTAAATGCCGAAGATTATCCCATTGATGCCCTGATCGCGCCGCCCCAAGTGGAGGGCGATCGCCCCCTCATTGCCAAGGCCGCCTATCCCAACGCCCCCAACACCGACTACGCCAACGCTGCCCTACGGGATGGGGCAAAATCGGCCTTGGTGCAGGTGCGGGAACAGTTGGGGCAACGGATTCAGCCCTATATCAATGGGGCCTATGTGCAAACAGAAAGCCATCTCGATTCGGTGAACCCCTCCAACCCGACCCAATTGGTGGGGAAAGTGGGGCAAATTTCCGTTAAACAGGCGGATGAGGCGATCGCCGCTGCGAAAACTGCCTTCCCCCAATGGCGGGATACGCCCCCCCAGGAGCGGGCCGCTGTGTTGCGTAAAGCCGGGGACATTATGGAGCGTCGTCGCCATGAGCTTTCGGCTTGGATCTGTTTTGAGGTGGGGAAAATTCTGCCCCAAGCGGATGCGGAAGTCTCGGAGGCGATCGATTTTTGTCGCTACTATGCCGATGAAATGGAGCGATTAGCTCAGGGGTTTGCCTACGATCTCGCGGGGGAAACGAACCGCTACCACTATCAACCCCGGGGCATTGCCTTGGTGATTTCCCCCTGGAATTTCCCGATGGCGATCGCCACCGGCATGGCTGTGGCGGCCCTCGTTGCGGGCAATTGTACGCTGTTAAAACCGGCGGCCCCCTCCTCGGTGATTGCCGCCAAAATCACCGAAGTCCTGATCGAGGCGGGGGTTCCGGCGGGGGTCTTCCAATACGTCCCCGGCCCCGGCTCCTCCGTCGGCAATCACATGGTGGAGCATCCCGATGTTCATCTCATCGCCTTCACCGGCTCCCAGGAAGTCGGCTCCCACATCTATGCCGAGGCGGCGAAGTTGCGCCCCGGTCAAAAGCACCTGAAGCGGGTGATTGCCGAGATGGGGGGTAAAAATGGCATCATCATCGATGAAAGTGCCGACCTGGATCAAGCGGTGGCGGGGGTGGTGTCCTCGGCCTTTGGTTATACGGGGCAGAAGTGTTCTGCTTGTTCGCGGGCGATCGTTTTAGCTCCCGTTTATGATGCGTTTTTGGAGCGACTGGTGGAGGCGACTAAATCCCTGAATGTGGGGCCAGCGGATCTGCCCAGTACAACGGTGGGGCCGGTGGTGGATGCCAAGGCTCAGGCGCGGATTTTAGAGTATATTGAAACCGGCAAACAGGGGGCAACTTTGGCATTTCAAGGCCCCAAACCGGAGCCGGGTTATTTTGTGCCACCGACGATTCTCAGTGATGTTTCCCCCGATGCAATTATTGCCCAGGAGGAAATTTTCGGCCCGGTGTTGGCGGTGATCAAAGCGGAGAATTTCTCCCAAGCTTTGGAGATTGCCAACAATACGAATTTCGCCCTAACGGGGGGGTTATATTCCCGCACCCCCTCCCATATTGAGGCGGCCCGTAAGGCGTTTGAGGTGGGCAACCTCTATATCAATCGCAATATTACGGGGGCGATCGTGGCGCGGCAACCCTTTGGCGGCTTTAAGTTATCGGGGGTTGGCTCGAAGGCCGGCGGCCCGGATTATTTATTGCAATTCCTAGAACCCCGTGTGGTGACGGAAAACATCCAACGCCAAGGTTTCGCCCCCATCGAAGGCGCAGAATAATCCCCCCTTCAACTCTCGTTACTTGGCTCTGCCAAGTAACGCCTCCCCGGAGGCTCTGCCTCCCTAAATGTTGTTTATGATAGAGTTGCATAGGTTGGGTGAGGAATAACAATGGAAACCGAATATGATTTCAGCCAAGGTTTTTTGGTAGCCAATTTGTTGAGATAGTGAAATGGTTCATCCTGATAGAAAACTCAGTAGTTGTCGATTAAGTAAAGTCCCCTCTACGGCTGAATATGTTGCAGGGTTAAGAAAAATACAGAGTCGCATTAATGAAATACAAATGCGACTACTTCAAGAACAGTATTTTGCTCCTAGTCGCTCAGTGACCGCACCAGAACTGGCAAAATTAGCAGGTGTCAGCAGCTACCAAGTCGTTAACTTAAATTATGGTAAGCTTGGGCGTTTATTTTGCGAAGAAACTGGGCTGGAAAAACCCATTGGCAATGAAGCTGAACTAAAAGTGGCTAAATGGTGGACTGTTTGGTCTATTGGCTATTCAACCCATACAGGTTTCCTGTGGGAGATGCATTCTGAAGTTGCTGAATCCCTTGAGATTTTGGGATGGGTTACTCCAGCGGCAACATTACCCACTTTCCCTGATGAAGTTGAAGAAAATCAGGTTTTCCGTGAGGGTGCAGTCTGTAAAGTTGCAGTGAATGCTTATGAACGCAATCCCTATGCCCGTCAGCATTGTATTAAGCATTACGGCACAAGTTGCTGTGTTTGTGGGTTCAATTTTGGGGAATGGTTTGGAGAGTTGGGTGAGGGGTTTATTCATGTCCATCATCTTTGCCCAATTTCAGAAATTGCCGAAGAGTACGAAGTTGATCCGATTCAAGACTTGCGCCCTGTTTGTCCCAATTGTCATGCAATGATCCATCGACGCTCTCCTCCATTTAGCATTGAAGAGATCATCACATTGAGAAAACGATAACGTCCACCGAACCGCTCCCGCTTCCACCAGGCGGCAGAGCCACCCAAAACCCGCGCTAAGACAGAGCCATGGCACGAGTGCAAAAAATCCACTGATCCCATACATCTACAATGAGCAAACGAAATCGGCGAGCCGGGCAAAATATCCGCCAACTGGCGATGAAAAGACGCACAAAAGCAATGCTTTGCTTTGCTTCAGCAGGCATGGCTCTTTTCCTTCCAATTTTGTTAGTCAAAATCATCAATGACTTTTTGAAACAGATGTCGTCTCTCAATTCCTCTCAGCCACAACCTTCGCTACATTTTCCCCTGATTTTTTATGCACCCTTCATTGTTCTTGCCTTCGCTTCAATTGCCAACGGTGTTCTCTTATGGAAACGCGCTAATCATGCCGATCAAGGTGCTCATGGTGAAGAAAATACTGCCGAAGCGATCGCTTCATTGGAGCGAGAGGGTTGGCACATTGAGTATGGAACGCGATTAGGTAAAAGCCGAGCAGATGTTGACATTATTTGTATTTCTCCCCGGGGCAAAGCCTACGTCATTGATGTTAAGTCCCATCGCGGTGAAGTGACAACCGATGGAACACAACTATATCGGCGGTTAGGTCATCAAAATTCTTCGTTTGAAAAAAACTTTCTGAATCAAGTCAAAAGACAGGCTGTACAGGTTAAAGAGCAAAAAAGCCTGGGTTTTGTCACACCAATTTTAGCCTTCTCTAATGCAAAAGTTTTACTTCCATCTTCTCGACTGCAAAAAGTCTATGTCGTCGAAAAATCTCAGTTACTTCAATTGCTCAAATCTCTTGGCTAAATGGTTTTCCTTCATGGCTTCAGCGGTGCTGATCCTCCACGGAACCGCTAAAAAATACGCAAGCATGACTGGAAAGTCACTGCCTTGCCACGTTCAGGCACTAACCTTTCAGGGCGGGCTGAATCAGCAAGGAGTAATTGCTTCAGGGAAGGGCGTGCCGCAGCTTTAAGCCGATGCCACTCATCAATGGCCACCAATACGGCTGTTTCATTGCCCCGCCGGGTGACAACTTGGGGGCCTTCGTTCAGACAAGCATTTAACAACGCACTGAAGCGGGCTTGTATCCCATAAGTTTCGGTCACACTGATCGTTTTTGATGTTAGTCCGATGCCTATGGCCGCCCTATCGTCACCCCCATTGATTGTACAATCAAGCTCGACCCTTTATAGTTTCTGCTGTCCCCCCGTTTAACTGCCCC
>RECT01000450.1 GCA_007693875.1 Spirulina sp. DLM2.Bin59 | reverse complement strand
CTCCTAGGGCTATCGGGGGTGGCCATTTTCAACCAGGGGGGCGGCCTCAGCTATATCCAAGAACCGGCCTTTGGCTATATTTTCGGGTTTATTCCGGGGGGATGGCTCTGTGGACGGTTGGCCTTTCGGTGGCGGCCGGTGCAGTTGGAAACCCTAGCTTTCAGTGCTTTAGTGGGTTTGGGCGTGATTCATCTCTGTGGGATTCTCTATCAGATCGGTTTGCAGATCGTTCAATTCCTGAGCCAACAGATTCAACTCCTCGAAATGGGGGCTAATCTGCTGCGGGGGATTTCCCACTATTCCTTTGTCCTCCTGACCGGTCAATTGGCTTTGGTCTGTGCCGTGAGTGTGTTGGCCTTTGTTCTGCGTCGCATTATGTTTTACTAAATGGTTAAGATGGCCATGCCTCGCGTTTTCGATTTCTTCCCTTTACCAGTTGCGATCGCATGTGGGATTTGCAAGCACCTCCGGTTAAACAAAATCCGCCTTCCCTCTCCCAATGGCTCTACCATGCCATTGAGGCCCCTGGCCTGCGGCTCCGCATCCGCCTCCGGGGGAATAATCTCCATGTGCTCCTAGAGGGCAACAGTGCCCCCGATTTGGATAGCGTCCTGCCGCCTTTGGTGCGGGCATTGGAAACAGAAACCGAGAGCTTTTATCACTTTTTCCGCAATACAGAAGATCCCCTCTATAAACTGATTCTCTACGGACGCAAAATGGGCCAAGACCGGCCCGCCTGGATTGAGTCGATTATTTTAGCGGACTTGCAGTCTGGCCCTGGGAAAACCCCAGGGGCGGAGTCTTCCCCAGGGGTAGCCCTGGTTTCCAACGAAAGTTTAGCCCGCAGTGGCGCACCGGATGCGATCGCTCGCTACCTGAGCGAATCCCTCTCCCATCTGGGGGTCAGTGTGAAGGTTTTGGTGCAAAAACTGCCCCAACTGGAGGAAGAGGAGGAAGAAGAAGAATCTCCCCAGCGGCGGCTCTGGGTGATCTGTAGTTGCGACTACAGCCCCGATGCCTCCCTCATTGCCGAACCCATTGCCCAACAACTGCGGGAATTAGAACTAGAAGGCTTCCGGGAGGCGGTGATCCGCTCCCAGGTGAGTGGGGAAGCGGCCCCGGATTGGGTGCTTCAGGTGGATCTCACCCATCCGAAAGAATTACTCCATCAATGGTCAAAATGGGGGGATGAATTAGCCATTAATCGCCTCCTCAATCAAGCGGTGGCCAGCGATGGCCTCCAGGTGCGGGCGATCGTCCAAGACACCACCCTCCATATTTTCTGTGTCTTCCACCCCAGCGATCACCTGGCCACCGATGCCCCCCCCGCCAATATTGCCATTAAAGAGGTGAGCCAATGCCTGAGCACGATGCGCCCCCAAGGCCTGAAGGCCGCCGCCATTTACGGCATCCAACAGCATAAGCTGGCCCTACTCAATGGCGATCTCACACCGGATCTCACCGAACTTCAAGACGATCCCGCTTGGGTGAATTGGCTCCCCCTCCCGGCCTCCCATCAACCGGATCTCGCCCTTTCCCCCCACACCCTAGCCCAACAAAAACACCCCACCGCCTTAACGTTTCTCTTGCAACGGCTCCTCAACCCCGATATTGATGGCTTTCTCGCCACCGGGGGAATTCGGGTGAAACTCTGTTTTCGTAACCAGGTGCTCCATGTTATGACCGAGGCCTTGGTCTGTCCCCGTCAAACCCTCGTGGTGGGGAAAGTGGAGCCTTTTTTGGCGATGCTGCAAATTCAGGATGTCACCAGTGCCCGCATTTATGGGCGGCGGGCGGGGCAATCCTCCCCGCTGTGGACTGTGGCGGTTAATTTTGAACCCCCATTATTGGGGGAATCGGCCCCGGAGCCAGTGGTGACGGTGTTGACGGAATTAGAGCCTTTGCCGACGGCCCCCTTGGCGGTGTGGTCTCCCCGTGGGAATCTGTGGCGATGGATACGTTCTAGTGAATCGCGCCTCCAACAGGCCTTTTGCCAGACGGGTATTTTCGGGACGCGCCCCGATGCCGCTTGGCAACCCACAAATCCCTCCCGTTGGCAGGGGCAACAGGCTTGGCCGGGGGCGATCGCCTGGACTGTGGTGGGATTGATCCTGATGTTCCAGGTGGATTATTGGTTAGGGCGACAGGTGCGAACCTGGCAAGTTGTGGAGGAAGAGCCAGAAATCTCCCTATCCCTAGAAACGGATCTGAGCAATACCACCGGCAAAAGTGCAGTGAGTGCGGCAATTTTAGCCGCTGCCCGGGCCCAAAACCCCGATTTTAACAATCGTCTCCTCAATGAAAAACTTGCCCTCTATCAAGAGCGGGTGAAGCGTTCCGGGCCGCCGGATATTCTGATTGTGGGCAGTTCGCGGGCGATGCGGGGGATCGATCCGAGGGTGTTAAGTGAATTATTGGGCAACCGCTACGGAGCAGAGCGATCGCTGGATATTTTTAACTTTGGCATCAATGGCGCGACGGTGCAGGTGGTGGATGTGTTATTGCGGCAGATTCTCACGCCGGAGCAGTTGCCGAAGATTATCCTCTGGGCGGATGGGGCGCGGGCCTTTAATAGTGGTCGCCCTGATGCAACGTTTGAGGCGATCGCCGCCTCCGATGGCTATCGCCAAATTGAGCGGGGGCAGTTCCCCCCCCAGTCCCAACAACGCAATTCAGAACCGGCGGAAATTCGCCCGGCGATTTCCTGGGCTGATTTACAAAAATCCTTAGCTGATGGTTATCAGGATTTAAATCAAGACCTGCAAGACCTGGTGGGATCACAATTATGGCTCCATGGGGAGCGCGATCGCCTTCAGGATTGGCTTCGCGCCCAATTCACCGAACCTGTCAGCCTCATGGAGGGCATTGATCCCGATGATCCCGACGGCATCCTGATCAACAGCCAAGAACCCATTGATGCCGATGGCTTCCTTGCCCTTGATCTCCGTTTCGACCCAGATACCTATTACCGTCGCCATCCCCGGGTGAGCGGAGCCTACGATAATGATTATTTTAATTTTGACCTCACGGGCCAACAGGATGAATCCCTCCAGCGGTTGCTCCGCTATCTGAACCGTCAACGGGTGGATCTCGTCTTTATTAATCTCCCCCTCACCCAGGAGTATTTAGACCCCATTCGCGGCGAACATGAGGCGGAATTCATCAGCTATATGCGGGAGATGGCCCGCATCTCCTCTTTCACATTCCGGAATTTATCCAAACGCTGGCAAACGGAATATGATTTCTTTTCCGACCCCAGCCACCTCAACCGCTACGGAGCGCAACAGGTTTCTGTCCATTTAGCAGAACAAGCGCAAATCCGTTGGGATTTAAAACTGGAGTGAGGGGAATGGGGAATGGGGAACAGGCAATGGGGGATGGGGGAAAAAATTGGTAGGGGCGAAAAATTTTTCGCCCTCCCCGGTTTTCTCTGATCCCGTCTGACGCACCATCTTGATTAGGATTGGGCGGCGGGGAGGGAGGGTTTTCCCGCTGGCCGCACCGTTTCCGGCAGATCTTCCAACAACAACTGACGAATCAACCGCGCTGCTACCCGCTCCACCAAACCATTGGCAATGCGATAGCCCATTTCCTGCATCTCCTGTTTAGCCAGGAGATCCGGCAAGAGAGGCAACATCGCCATTGGGTCAAAGCCTTGGGTTTCCTGGAGAATTTCCCAAATATTTTTTAAATGGTCAAAGTTATTCGTACTTTTGCCATTTTGGAGTTCCGGCGGCATCGCCATTGGCTCTAAACCAATTTGCTGCCGTAGCAATGCTGACATATTAAACAGCGTCCGCCGGCCATAGAGATCCACCGATTGGATAATTTCCTCCGCCAACCGTTCCCGAATAAATTCCCCCCGTTCTGAAAAGAGAAAATCTAGGGTTTGGGTCAGCACCTTTTCAAAATCATAATCAGCAGAACTGCGGGCATTGCGCAGCAAATTCTCTAAGCGATTCCAGCGAAAACTACCATCTTTAAAGAGCAGATCCTTGAGAGAAGCTCGCAGTTGAGGGGAAGGATCAGTGAGTAAACGCTTGGCAATGTAGGGATAAGCCTTACTGAGCACCTTAAACTCTGGCTCAATGCTAATCGCTAACCCTTCCAACGTCACCAAAGAGCGAATAATTAACGCATAATAGGCCGGCACTCGAAAGGGAAACTCATACATCATTTCCGACATTTGATCGGTAATGCTTTTAAAATTCAACTCCGCCACACTGGCCCCCAAGGCATTGCCAAAGACATTGGCTAAAGCGGGAATAATTGGGCCAGGTCGTCGATGCCCTCGCCGAATGCGCCGCGACCATGCCGAACCCACTATGCGACATCCTCATCCAGCAACTCGGCGGGCGCATTGCCGAACTGGCGCCCGATG
>RECT01000354.1 GCA_007693875.1 Spirulina sp. DLM2.Bin59 | reverse complement strand
CTTCCGGCAGGGCAGAGGCCCGCAACACCAACCCGGCTACCACCGTCGCCATTAACCCCGATTCACTGCGGAGGAACTGGGACAGGCCAAAGAGGCCCCAAACTCCGGCGAGAACCACTAAGTTCTTTAAATCTTCAGAAATACCGTTCCCTTGGCGCAGCATTAAGCTCAACAACCAACCGCCAATGCTGCCCACTAAAACGCCAATACCCAAACGGAGGAGGAGGCTGGTGAAGATGGCGGCGGGGACGGCATCACTATTGAGGATGGTATCGAGGACAACCACCGCCAGAATTGCCCCCACGGGGTCGATTAAAACCCCTTCCCCTTCTAGGAGTGTGGCAACGCGGCGGTCTACGGCGACTTGTTTCAACAAGGGGCCGATCACCGTCGGGCCGGTGACAACCACCAGGGAGGCATAGAGAAAGGCGATGGACCAGGGAAATTCGCTCAACCAATGGGCTGCCATGCCCCCACCGAGGAGGGTGATCATTGTGCCGATGGTGACAAGGTTCCGCAAGCTGCCGGAAACGCGCCCCAGGGCCCGCAGCTCCAGATTTAACCCCCCTTCAAAGAGGATGATCGCTACGGAGAGGGCGACCAAGACTTCTAGCCCCACCCCTAACTCGTGGGGATGGAGAATATTTAAACCATCGGAGCCAAGGAAGATCCCCAGCAGGAGCAAAAAGACAATACTGGGGACTTTGAGGATTTCGCCCAGCACCTGTGCGCCAATGCCAGCCAGCACGGCGATCACGATCTGTAGGGTTAATGCGAATGATCCTTCCATAGGGCTTAAGGGCGAGAAAAACGTGCGAAACCCCAAGTGGGGGCGAGCTGTTCGCGCTCTAACGGCAAAATGATTAAAAATTTGGGCAGTACCAACAAAGCACTGCCCGGTATTCTAACATTGAGATTTGATCTCCACAGGGGAAGATTTTTTGATCCCCCTGACATTGGCGGGATGGAGGCGGGTTTTAAGCGGCGATCGCCGGTTGCTCCGCATCATGTTTGGCCTTTTGGGCGACATAAACCGCCAATTGGGCCTCAATTTGGTCTTTGACAATACTGCGGTATTCGATAAAGTGCTCGATTTGGGCGCAGACACTGAGAAAACTGACAATGCTATCGGGTTGCGATCGCCACAACGTCCAGAGATAGCCCCAGAATTTGAACCGGGTTTTACGCACCACCCCTTGTTGCCAGGCAATAATCCCTAGAGCACGCAGGATCGAAAAATCAAAGGGTTGGGGATCTTTCCCCGCCGCTTTAAAGGCCTTTTTAATCTGCCGCCGGGCCTGTCGTTGGGGAGCCGCCTCAAAGGTGCGGACATGGTGATAAACCCGATCCATAAATTTGATCGGGTCATAAAGTTGCCAGAACCCATCGACATATTCCTGGGCGATTTCTTCAATGGGGCGGGTGGGAATGAAGTTGATCAAGTTGGTTTGGTTGCCCATCTTGTCCACATCCCCCTCCAAGAGGCGGCCCTCCCGATCCAGGCGATGCCAAAGGGCAGTATTGGGCAAAGCTTGGAGCATACTGAAAAACGCCGTGGGAATTGTCGTTTTTTCGACAAACTCAACAATCCGCTGACCCGCTCCCGTTTTCTCCCCATCAAACCCAACAATAAAGCCCGCCATCACCCGCAGCCCAGAGTGAATGATCGCCTGAACCGACTCGCTCAGGGGGTCGCGGGTATTTTGGAATTTGCGGGTTACTTCTAAACTCCCCTCATCGGGGGTTTCAATGCCCAAAAAGACCGAGCTAAACCCTGCTTCCACCATCGACTCCATCAATTCCACATCCTGAGCCAGATCCACTGAGGCTTCCGTATTGATGCTGAAGGGATAGCCCCGCTCCTTCATCCAAGGAATCAGGGCCTTCAGCAGTAACTTGACGTTGCGCTTGTTGCCGATGAAATTATCATCAACGAGGAAGATACTGCGCCGCCAGCCGAGATCGTAGAGGGCTTGCAATTCCGCTAACAGTTGCTCCGGGGCTTTGGTGCGGGGCTTGCGACCATAGAGGACGATAATGTCGCAAAATTCGCATTGGAAAGGGCAACCTCGGGAAAACTGCACTGACATTTCCGTATAGGCGTTGAGATCGAGGAGATCGTAGCGGGGCACCGGGGTGGTGGTGACATCGGGTTTTTCGCCGCTGCGGAATGTGCCGCTGGTGGCTCCCGATTCGATGGCCTCCACAAACATCGGCAGCGTCAATTCTCCCTCATCAAGAACGAGGAAATCGGCTCCAGCGGCGGACATTTCCTCAGGAATGGAGGTGGGGTAAGGGCCGCCGACGGCCACCAATTTACCTCGAGCTTTGGCGGCGCGGATTTGGGCGATGAAGTCATCCCGTTGGACGATCATCCCCGATAAAATCACCAACTCAGCCCAATCCCAATCGGCTTCGCTGATTTCACCAATATTGCGATCGCACAGCCGATAGTCCCAGGTTTGGGGCAAAATCGCCGCCACCGTCACCAAACCCAAGGGGGGCAGCATCGCTTTGCGCCCCACCAATGCCAGGGTTTTTTCAAAAGACCAAAAGGTTTTGGGAAAGAGAGGATAGATCAGTAAAACGTTCAAAGTGACGATGCTCCAGTGTTGTAAGGATATCTCTGTGTGTTCTCAGCTCTCCATTGCGGGGATCAGTGACAACAATCCCCAGTGATTGAGGATCCAAAGGTCGGACAGCCCAGCGGATGCTGGAGCTATCCATATTATTGAGAGGATTGGGGCCAAATGGGGGAATTAACCGGCGATGGCTGCGCTATCGCGGATCGCCGCCGCTGTTTGTTGCTCTGCTTGGGTAGCCCGCAACCGCTGCTCTTCCACCAAATAGGCATCCAATTTGGTTTGGATATTGTTTTTAACAATTTCTCGGTACTCCAAGAAATGCTCAATTTGAGCGCACACCCCTAAATAGCTGGGAATCCCACCGCGATTATGGATCAGCATTTGCACCAAATAAACCCAGAACTTAAACCGGGTTTTCCGGACAATCCCCTGCCGCCAGGCAATGATCAGCAACGCCTGCAATTCCCGCCGGGTGACTTGTTGTTTCCCCTTGGGTTTGCCCTTCATTTTGGCACGGCGTTTGGCATGGCAAGGGGCAGAGCCAAGAATGCGATAGTGGCGATAGGTGCGATCGAGGAATTGGATCGGATCATAAAGTTGCTCCCAGCCCTCGACAAATTCGCGGGCAATATCCGCTAGGGGCCGGGTCGGCACAAAGTTAATCAGTGTGCTTTGGTTAATATTGCCCTCCCCACTGAGGAGGCGGCCCTCTTTTTCGAGGCGATGCCAGAGGGCGGTATCTGGCAAGGCTTGGAGCATACTGAATACAGCGGTGGGAATCGTCGTTTTTTCGACAAAATCGACAATCCGCTGCCCGGCTCCGGTTTTTTCGCCATCAAACCCGATAATAAAGCCCGCCATCACCCGCAGGCCAGAGCTAATGATTTTATGGACAGACTCACTGAGGGGATCGCGGGTGTTTTGGAATTTTTTCGTTACCTCAAGGCTACCTTCGTCGGGAGTCTCAATGCCCAAAAAGACGGCACTAAACCCAGCGGCGGTCATTAAATCCATCAATTCCTGATCATTGGCCAAATCCACCGATGCTTCCGTGGAGATCGTGAAGGGATAGCCCCGCTCCTCCATCCAGGGGATCATCGCCTGGAGCAGGAGCTTGACATTGCGTTTATTGCCAATGAAGTTGTCATCCACCATGAAGATGCTCCGCCGCCAACCGAGATCGTAGAGGCGTTGCAGTTCTGCGAGCATTTGTTCCGGAGCTTTGGTGCGGGGTTTGCGGCCATAGAGGACAATAATGTCGCAGAATTCGCATTGGAAGGGGCAACCCCGGGAAAACTGCACCGCCATTTCTGAATAGGCATTGAAATCCAACAGATCAAAGCGGGGGATGGGGGTACTGGTGACATCGGGTTTTTCCGTAGCGCGGAATTTACCGGATTCAGCCCCATTACTGATGGCCTCCACAAACAAAGGAATCGTGATTTCCCCTTCATCCAGGATTAAATAATCTGCCCCCGCTGCTTCCACTTCGGGATAAAGGGAGGTGGCGTAGGGGCCACCGACGGCGACCTTTTTGCCTCGGCGTTTCGCTTCGGCAATTTGGGCGAGCATATCGTCTTTTTGAACGATCATCCCGGACATCACGACCAGTTCCGTCCAATCCCAATCGGCTTCGGTGATGTCGCTGACGTTGCGATCCACGAGGCGAAATTCCCAATCCTGGGGCAGGAGAGCGGCAACGGTCGCTAAACCCAGGGGAGGCAGCATCGCTTTGCGCCCCACCAATTCGAGGGTTTTTTCAAAAGACCAAAAGCTTTTGGGAAACAGGGGATAAATCAGTAGAACTTTTAACATCATTAAGGTATGGGGTGAAAGGATCGGTGTTTAGGGTGTGTTGAGATGGTGTGAGGATCAGTCAAAGTTAAGCCACGGTGAGGGTCTCTGCTTGATCGTGGGCAGCGGCGGCATTCTGGGCTAAATAGGTTTCCAGTTGGGCTTGGATTTGTTGGCGGACAATATCCCGGTAGACAAGAAAATGCTCATTGTGGGCACAAACGGTGAGATAGCGATCCCAAACGGCGGGATTGTTGCGGAGGATGCCGATGAGGTGATGCCAAAATCGCCAGCGGGTTGAACGTTTGAAGCCTTGTCGCCAGAGGATAATCAGCAGGGCCCGCAACTCGACGGCACTGGGCCATTGAAAAGCGACTTTGATGCGCGGTGCGCCTAATTTCAAGAAGTAGCGATAAACGCGATCCAGATATTGATGGGGTTCGTAAAGCTGGGCAAAGGCTTCAATGTATTCCTGGGCAATGTCCTCGACGGGACGGGTGGGGACAAAGTTCATCAAGCTGGTTTGGTCGAGGTTGATGGTTTGGGCGTGGAGCCGGTTTTCTCGGTCGAGACGATGCCAGAGGGCGGTGTTGGGGAGGGCTTGGAGGATGCCGAAGAGGGTGGTGGGGATGGCGGTGATTTCGGCAAAATCAACGATGCGCTGCCCGGCTCCGGATTTTTCCCCATCAAAGCCAATGATAAAGCCGGCCATGACGCGCAGGCCGGCTTGGGTGACTTTATCGATGGATTCGAGGAGGGGCGATCGCATATTTTGAAACTTCTTCGTGACTTCGAGGCTATCGGTATCGGGGGTTTCGATCCCCATAAACACAGCCCCAAAGTTGCAATCGAGCATCAATTCAATTAGTTCATCATCTTCAGCAAGATCGATGGAGGCCTCCGTATCAAAGCTAAAGGGATAACCCCGTTCCGCCTGCCAAGTTTTCAGGGCGTTGAGGAGCAATTTAACGTTACGCTTATTGCCGATAAAGTTATCATCCACCATAAACACACTGCCGCGCCATCCCATATCGTAGAGGGATTGGAGTTCAGCGAGGAGTTGGGCGGGGGTTTTGGTGCGGGGTTTGCGCCCGTAGAGGACAATAATGTCGCAGAATTCACATTGAAAGGGGCAGCCCCGGGAAAACTGCACCGACATGGAATCATAGGCGCTGGTTTCGAGGAGGTCGTAGCGCGGCGGCGGCGTGGTGGTTACGTCGGGCTTTGCACCGTTGGCGGTAAATTCCCCCTGACCTTCGCCCCGTTCAATGGCTTCTACAAACAGGGGTAGCGTGATTTCTCCTTCATCCAGGATTAAATAATCAACGCCAGCATCCCGCATTTCATCGGGGAGGGCGGTGGGGTAGGGGCCGCCGACGGCGACTTTTTTGCCCCGTCCTTTGGCTTCCCCAATGAGATCAATCATGTCCTGTTTTTGGACAATCATGCCGGAGAGAATCACCAATTCCGCCCAATCCCATTCTGCCGCCGTGACGCTGCGAATATTGCGATCCACCAGTTTAAAATTCCAGGTTTGGGGTAGGATCGCCGCCACGGTGATCAGCCCAAGGGGGGGCAGGAGGACTTTACGATTGACCAGTTCGAGGATTTTTTCGTAGGACCAGAAGGTTTTGGGAAAAAAGGGATAGATCAGAAGGACATTCATAAACAGGTTGTCTCACGCCGCTTGGGGTTTATCTTAGCTTAAAAATTTAGGGGGCTAGCATGGAGGGGCGATCGCCCTTCTCCCACAACCCATAAGGGCTAAAGCACACCCTGAACGTCTGTGGGGACATGGAGCCAGGGTGTGCTTTGACATTTCTCTAAGAATAGGGGTGAAGATCCGCAACGTTAGGCATCGGAGGTGGGGGATTGACGAAAGACAGAAGATAGATAGGCCACCAATAAACCGAGGCTAAAACCCATAATGTTGCGGAACAGGGGCAAGAAGTCCGAGGTGCGCGTCACCACTGGGCCAATGCCGAAGGCGATGAACAGAATGCCCCACAGGGGTGAAAAAATTAAGGCCCATTGCCAAGCAATAATCTGACCTTCTTTGCGAGGCACAGCGGCTAAACCACAGATCACGCCGCCTAAAATTGAGGTGATCAGGGTGAGGATCCATTGCTCACGGGGTAAACCGGGCACAACGTTGCAGCCGCCATCCTTAAGGCATTGGGTGACGGCATTAATGGCACTGACGATGGAGTTGTTTTCGCCATTGTCCCGCACATAGTAGAGGTTGCCGAAGCGGGTTTGCAGTTCAATCCAAAAGGTGCGGGGGAGGAGTTCATAGACATCATCGCCGACGCTAAAGGCCAGTAAGTTGCCGCCCCGAGAGTCAGCCACAAGGAGGATGCTGTGTTTATCGAGACCCCAATAGGGGATCACGGCACGGCCAGGGCTTTGGTCGTATTGGGTCAAGACCCGGACTTTCCAGCCGGTTTCCGATTCAAAGCTCTCTAATTCATTGATCAGGTCATCTTCTTGGCCACTGGGGAGGAAGTTGGCTAGATCGACGATGGGGGTTTCCTGGTTGGGAAGGAGTTCGGGGTTATCGAAGGCTTGGGCGGGTGTGGCGAAGAACCAAGTGGAGAGGGCGAGGAGGCAGGCGCAAAGCGGAAGGAAGCAGCGACGGGTTAAGGATGGTGCCATGGGGATGAACAAGGGAGAGGGCAATGGTGAACGGATTTACTAAAATTTTTTGTTATCTTTACAATTGTTAACCACATTTTAAGAATAAACCCTAATTTTGGCCAATTTTTGAGCAAATTGGCTGTATTGCCCATTCCTGGGGCGATTCAGGGACAAAAAAATAAGGGGTAATTGCCCCTTACTGAATATTCTTGACAGAATCCCCCGCACAAAGGACGGGGGATTTTGGCCAGTTGCCTAGAGAGAATCCATCTGGCGACGGAGTTCTTCCAGTTCAGCATCCACCGGAGCGGCGGCAGTGGGGGGGGCTTCGGCGGTGTCAGAAGGGGGCAAGGCACTTTGATCCGGAGCAGACCCCCCGAGCATTTGGGACTTGAGGGCGGCTAGCTCATCGTCCACATCACTACCACTTTCCAGGGCGGCAAATTGGCTTTCTAAATCCGATCCCCCCAATTCATAGCTGGCCTGCGATCGCGCCTCCAATTCCAAAACCTTATCTTCCATGCGCTCAAAGGCTGCCATGGCACCGCCGGTATTCATGGAGCTAACGGCACTCTGTAATTGCTCGTTGGCTTTGGCGGCCTGCACCCGGGCCTTGAGCATATCTTTCTTGGTTTTCGCCTCAGAAATTTTGCTCTCTAGGGCGATTAAGTTGCGCTTGAGGGCATCAATCTGCTGGATTTGAGTATCCAACTGTTTTTTGAGTTGGCCAGCGGTGTCCGCACTGGCTTTTTTCCGCTGGAGGGCTTCTCTGGCCAAGCCCTCATCCCCTTTGGATAGGGCGAGTTGGGCCCGCTGCTGCCAGCTATTGGCATCGGTTTGGTTTTTTTTGAACTGCTGTTCGGTGCGCTTCTGGGCGGCGATCGCCTTGGCCACAGCCTGCCGCAGTTGCACTAAATCCTCCTGCATATCCAGGATTGATTGCTCCAGAATTTTTTCTGGATCTTCAGCATTGCTAACAATGTCGTTGAGGTTAGCCCGCACAACGCGCCCAATGCGATCAAAAAGTCCCATGGTCTTTTTCCTATCAGCTTGTACAGTAATTAAGGTTGCAGTCCTGTAGTTGGGGGTCTGCCTATGAGAAACGGGTTTGCCTTCTAGTCTAGCCTTTCAATGGGTGACGTGCTAAGGGATAGGCTGAAGCACTGCTTTCCTCTGGACTGCCTCACTGCAAGAACGCCGGGTTTCCCATCGGTTCTGTTGCTTTTTGTAACAAAGCGCCACCGCAGGGGGCAATCATCCCGCAAATTAGGGGAGTACAACCCTGTTGATCATGAGGTCTAATCCATGGCAATTTCAGATACTCAAGTTTATGTGGCATTGGTGATTGCGTTGATTCCTGGAATTCTCGCGTTTCGTCTCTCCACTGAGTTGTATAAATAAACGCCCTTAAGTTCCGCAAAGGGGGGCAAGGTTTCTCTGCGTGACGTTATCCGCGCCAACGTGGCGATCGCCTCTGCCTCCCTTCATTTTTGGCTCTAATTAAAGCAAAAAACAATACAAATGATTTTATTTTTTGTGATCGCATTGCGGTAAAACCAATCCGTTTTTCAGCGAATCATGACCCATGGGTTGATACTCAACCGTTGACGCGCCATTTATCTCTATGCCTCGATCAAAGGAACCGCTACAATGGCCCCATGATCGGATGAACAATCAAAGCCGCTATGCTATTGTGATCCGCCGATCTTGGGTTGTTTTTTGGACTGATCATTGTGCCATTGATTGCTGCCGTACTAAGGAAATAGACTATGAGCGCCCTTCGCAAACCCCTTGAGAATCCGACGACGACTCCTTCTGGGCGGCCCGTCCCCCGTCGCCGGGTTGCACCTCGCAGTCAGCGCCGGCCTAAGCCTAAAAATCAGTACAAGGGCGTGGCGGTGGAAACGGGGTTGAAGGTAATGGTTAATGGGGTATTGTCAGCGGCGGCGATCGCCACCCTCACCAATCTTTTTCCCTACTACTGGAGCCAGCAGAGCAAACTCCAGGAAGTGCGCACCCAAGTCCGTAGCACTGAAAAAGAAGTCGCGGAACTGCAAAGTAACTTTAAACGCAGCTTTGACCCCACCCAAGCCGGGAGCGTCATGCAGGAGCAAAGCGGTCGCGTAGCTCCCAATCAGCGGCGGGTGGTGTTGACGAATCAAAATCCTTAGGGCGATCGCTCCCGGCCAGTGGGAAGTTGGCGATCGCGGGGGACAGGTTTGGGAGCGGGGCGACGGTTGAAGGTGCCCCAAGCCGCCTGGATGCCAGCGATTACACTGCGGGTGCCAATATTGACGCGGCGGGCTTGGTGGCGCACAGTCGTTAAACTTTTGTCCACCTGTTGCGCCGTCTGACTGGCCTTCGCTACCCCTTCATTGAGTTCATCGGTGAGTTCGGTAATTTCCAAACCCGTGAGGCGAATTGCCTCCAACGTGGGAGGAAATTCCCGCCGTAGCGTATCAAAGAGTTTTTCCGCACTACGGGAGGCCCGGGCTAAATCCCGAAAGGCCGGCAAAGCCGCCATGAGCACTGCGGTCAAACTCATCGCCACCAACAACAGAGAAAAGCCAAGCCAAAAAAGAGGATCTACCACACTAGCGCTGAAGAAATTGAGCTTTAGGAACGATCAGTAATGGAGCCGGAAGATAAAGCCCCATCTTCGGCACGGGTAAAATGTTGTGCCTCCAATTGACTGGCTTCGAGGCCAGCGGCGATCGCCTCCCGTAGCCTCACCAATGTCCCCTCCCAACGGTGTGCAGCTTCCCCCGATAACCGATCCGCTTGCAACTGCACCGTTGTGGAGAGATCTTCGGCTAATTCCGGCAGGGCCTCAGCAGACTTTTGCAAAATCTTGCGGGTTTCTCGGCCAGAACGGGGAGCCATCAGCAGCCCCACCGCTGTACCCACAGCCCCCCCCACCAGTAAACCCTTGAGAAATGTACCTGTATTTTTTGCCATGGCCGTCTTTCCGCCTGCTCACTGAGCACCATTGTAGGCAAATTTTGATCCTTCGCTAAATTCTTGACTCGATGATTCAGATCCGTTATAGTGAATGATTGTGACCTTAGAAGCTGTAATTCTGTAACATCGGTTACTGAACAGCCTAATGCCATCGCTCACCGACGGATACTGGAAGCCTGTTTGCATTCCAAGTCCAGAGCATGGGTCAGCAAAGCAGCGCATTTTACCTGAATAGACAATAGGTCGAAAGCCCTGTGGCTTTAGCCCAGGGATGAGAAGCAACGGCGGCTTTAGCCGCCTTCCTTAGCGTCAGCCATGTTTCTGTAAAACCGTGATTGTACTAGAGTCCAGGAACTATCACAAGGCTAGAAATATGCCTGAAAGCATTTAAGGGTAAGCAGGCAGCGTAATGAGTGGGCGGATTGCCTACTGCGTCATCCAATCTAACGATTGGGTTGCCTATGAAGACTTAAATGTGAAAGGGTTGGTTTGCCATCAGTATCTGGCTAAGTCGATTAGTGATGCGGGTTTGTATCCTGCGCCTTGGACTAACTACCGTGGGGCACACGGGAAGTCATACGCTTGGGGAGATTAGACCTCTGGTTGGGTTGGAGACATCCTGCTCAGTTAAGTCCGGTCGATGAACCAAGAATCCCCGTCGCTGTCTTCGCGGGGAGTGTCAAGTGTTGTTTAGCAAAAGAGAGGGCTAATCCCGTGTCTGTCGGTATCCTCGGCACCAAACTTGGTATGACCCAGATTTTTGACCAAGAATCTGGCGTTTCCATTCCCGTGACAGTGATTCAGGCGGGCCCTTGCACCGTCACTCAAGTCAAACGGCAAGAAACGGACGGCTATCAAGCGGTTCAAGTGGGCTACTTTGAAGTCAAAGAAAAGTCCCTGAATAAACCAGAATTGGGGCATTTGGCCAAGGCCAATGCTGTTCCCCTGCGTCACCTCAAGGAATATCCCGTCAGTGACCCCAATGAATTTGAACTCGGTCAAGCCTTGACCGCAGATCGCTTCACCCCCGGTCAATTGGTGGATGTTTCTGGCAAAACCATTGGTCGTGGCTTTTCGGGCTACCAAAAACGCCACAACTTCCGTCGGGGGCCCATGGCCCACGGCTCGAAAAACCACCGGCTCCCCGGCTCCACCGGCCCAGGGACAACCCCCGGTCGCATCTTCCCTGGTAAGAAAATGGCGGGGCAGTATGGCAACACCCAAGTGACGATTCGCAAGTTGCAAGTGGTCAAGGTGGATACGGAGCGCAACCTCCTGTTAATTAAAGGGGCTGTTCCGGGAAAACCTGGCAATTTGTTGAGCATTACGCCAGCAAACATTGTGGGTTAACCCCGAGATTTTAAATTCTGTAGACCTAAACGACGATTGAGCAATGGTTACTTGTGTTGTAAAAAATTGGCAGGGTGAAGCGGTAGGGGAAACGACCCTAGAGCTGCCTGTGGCCAACGAGAAGACAGCCGCCCATATTGTCCACCGCGCCCTCGTGCGTCAGTTGGCCAATGCCCGTCAGGGGACGGCTTCGACGAAAACCCGGGCGGAAGTCCGGGGTGGGGGGCGTAAGCCTTGGCGACAAAAAGGCACGGGGCGGGCCCGGGCCGGTTCGATCCGTTCGCCTCTGTGGCGAGGTGGTGGGGTAATTTTTGGCCCCAAACCCCGCGACTATAGCCAAAAGATGAACCGCAAGGAGCGGCGGCTGGCTTTACGGACTGCCTTCCAAAGTCGTGCTGAAGATCTAGTGGTGGTGCAGGATTTCACTGCCGAGTTTTCCCGCCCGAAAACCAAGGATTTGGTGACGGCACTGAGCCGCTGGGATGTGGATTTAGGGAAACGGGTGGTGTTATTAACCGCTGAACTCCATGAGAATTTGTATTTGTCAGGGCGCAATATTGCCAATCTGACGATGATGGGGGCCACGAACCTCAATATCCATGATCTGCTCGCTGCGGACAAAATTGTGGCCACTGAGGCGGCGATCGCCAAAATTACGGAGGTGTACATTGACTAACTATGATCCCCGCCGCTTGGCGGATTTAATCCTCAAGCCCGTGGTGACGGAAAAAGCCACGTTCATGCTTGAGCAAAACAAATATGTGTTTGATGTGGTGGTGAAGGCCACGAAGCCGGAGATTCGGGCTGCCATCGAGTCTCTATTTGAGGTGACGGTGACGAAGGTGAATACCCATCGGCCCCCGCGCCGTAAAAAACGGGTTGGCAAGTTCGTCGGTTTTAAGCCCCAGTACAAGCGGGCGGTTGTCACCCTTGCCGATGGCGATGAAATCGTCCTCTTCCCCGAAGTTTAAGCCGCCAAGCCTGAATTGATTGACCACTGTACACCAGTAAAATTATGGGTATTCGTTCATTTCGACCAATGACTCCGGGGACGCGGGAAGCCAGTGTATCTGACTTTGCCGATATCACCAAGTCCACACCGGAAAAGTCTCTAACTCGGTATAAACACCGGAAAAAGGGGCGCAATAACCGAGGCGTGATCACCAGCCGCCGTCGGGGCGGTGGCCATAAGCGGCTCTATCGGATTATTGATTTCCGCCGCGATAAACGGGCGATCACCGCCACCGTTACCGCCGTGGAATATGATCCCAACCGCAATGCTCGCATTGCCCTCCTCACCTACGCCGATGGGGAAAAACGCTATATTCTCTGTCCCGATGGGTTAAAGGTGGGGGCAACGGTGATTGCGGGGCCCGATGCGCCCTTTGATACCGGCAATGCCATGCCCTTAGGCAGTATTCCCCTCGGTAGTGATGTCCACAATATTGAAATGCTTCCCGGTCGGGGCGGTCAAATGGTGCGGGCTGCCGGTGCTGCGGCCCAATTAGTGGCCAAAGAAGGGGATTATGTCACCCTCAAGCTCCCCTCAAAAGAAGTGCGCATGGTGCGGAGGGAATGCTACGCCACCCTCGGCCGCGTCGGCAACATTGAAGCTCGCAACATCAGCTTAGGGAAAGCTGGGCGTTCCCGTCACCGTGGCCGTCGCCCCGAAGTGCGGGGTAGCGCCATGAACCCGGTGGATCACCCCCATGGTGGGGGGGAAGGCCGCGCTCCCATTGGGCGCAGTGGCCCCGTTACTCCTTGGGGGAAACCGACTTTAGGTCGCAAAACTCGCAAGAAAAACAAACCCAGCGATCGCTTCATTGTCCGTCGCCGCAACGCTTAAACCCACTATTCAGTCGTTACGCAAAGTATCTATGAGTCGTTCTTTAAAAAAAGGGCCCTTCGTGGCCGACAGTCTTCTCACCAAAATTGAGAAGCTCAACGCCAAAGGCGAAAAGCAGGTGATCAAAACCTGGTCTCGTGCTTCCACGGTTTTACCGCAAATGGTGGGCCACACCATCGCCGTTCACAACGGTCGCCAACATGTGCCCGTCTATGTCAACGAGCAGATGGTGGGCCATAAACTCGGAGAATTCGCGCCGACGCGAACCTTCCGGGGCCATGCCAAAAGTGACAAAAAAGCAGGCAGACGCTAAGGGGGAACCATGATAGCAGCAGACACTAACTTAGAAGTGAAGGCGATCGCCCGCTATATCCGGATGTCCCCCCACAAAGTGCGGCGGGTCTTGGATCAAATCCGGGGGCGTTCCTACCGCGAAGCCCTGATCATCCTCGAATTTATGCCCTACCGCGCCTGCGGCCCGATCTTGAAAGTCCTGCGATCGGCGGTGGCTAACGCCGAGCATAACGATGGTCTTGACCCCAGCACCCTGGTGATCAGTAGCGCCTACGCCGATCAAGGCCCCAAACTCCGCCGCTTCCGGCCCCGGGCCCAAGGCCGCGCCTACCAAATCCATCGGCCCACCTGCCACATCACCGTGGCCGTAGCCCCCGCCCTAGACGACGCATAAGAGGAACACATGGGACAAAAAGTACATCCAACCGGATTCCGCCTGGGGATCATCAAAGAACACCGCTCCCGCTGGTATGCCGATCGCAAGCGATATCCGGAACTACTCCAGGAAGATCAAAAAATCCGCTCCTACGTCCAGGACAACCTCAACAACGCCGGGATTTCTGATGTGCGCATTGAGCGCAAGGCCGATCAAATTGATCTGGAAATCCACACCGCCCGGCCCGGGGTCGTCGTCGGTCGCGGCGGCAGCGGTATTGAATCCCTACGGTTAGGGCTGCAGCAACTCCTCGGCGGCACACGCCAAATCCGCGTCAATGTCATTGAAGTGGCCCGGGTGGATGCCGATGCCGTTTTAATTGCCGAATACATTGCCCAGCAACTGGAGCGTCGGGTTTCCTTCCGGCGGGTGGTGCGCCAAGCCATTCAACGGGCCCAACGGGCAGAAGTCCAAGGCATCAAAATCCAAGTGGGCGGCCGGTTAAACGGGGCAGAAATTGCCCGGACGGAATGGACGCGGGAGGGCCGTGTGCCGCTCCACACGCTGCGGGCGGATATTGATTACGCCTACCGCACCGCCAAAACCATCTACGGGATTTTGGGGATTAAAGTTTGGGTCTTCAAAGGCGAAATTATTCCGGGTCAGGAGGAATTAGCTGCCGCAACCCCCACCCAGCCCGCCCGTCGCCAACGCCGGAACCGCCAGTTTGAAGACCGCTCTGAATAATCAGACTTGTCTTGTTGCCCGTGCTGTTTACGATTAACACCCGCCGATTATGTTAAGTCCCAGAAGAACAAAATTCCGCAAGCAACAACGGGGTCGGATGCGCGGCCTTGCCAAGGGCGGCACAACCCTCAACTTTGGGGATTACGCCCTCCAAGCCATTGAACCCTGTTGGATTACCGCCCGCCAAATCGAGGCCGCCCGGCGAGCCATGACCCGCTATGTCCGTCGGGGGGGCAAAATCTGGATTCGGATTTTCCCCGATAAGCCCGTGACGATGCGCCCCGCTGAAACCCGGATGGGTTCCGGTAAAGGTTCCCCTGAATTTTGGGTTGCCGTGGTTAAGCCGGGCCGGATCATGTTTGAAATGACCGGTGTCACGGAGGAGGTAGCCCGGGAAGCCATGCGCCTCGCGGCTCAGAAGCTGCCCATTAAAACGAAGTTTGTGACGCGCAAGGAGGTTGATAGCTGATGCCCTTACCCAAGATTGCTGACGCTCGTCAGTTAAGTGATGAAGAGTTGGGGACGGAGATTTTGGCGGCGAAGCGCAAGTTATTTGAACTGCGCCTCCAACAAGCCACCCGTCGCCTTGACAAAACCCACGAATTTAAACACACCCGCCATTGGATTGCCCAACTCTTGACTGTCGAGCGGGAACGGGAGTTAACCAAGGCAGAAACAACCGCAACGACTGAGGATTAGATCAAACCATGGCAGCTAAAGAATTTGTTGGGTTAGTGGTGAGCAACAAAATGGATAAAACGGTGGTGGTCGCCGTGGAAAACCGTGCTCCCCATCCCAAATACGGCAAGATTGTCGTCAAAACAAAGCGGTATAAGGCCCACGATGATGAGAATCGCTGTCACGAAGGCGATCGCGTTCGCATCCGGGAAACCCGCCCCCTAAGTCGCACCAAACGCTGGACGGTGGCAGAAATCCTCGAAGCCACCCCTCAGTAACCCATTCCTCCCTGGTATCTAGCCATGATTCAACAACAAACCTATCTCAATGTGGCAGACAACAGCGGCGCTCGGAAGCTGATGTGTCTGCGGGTCTTGGGCAAGGGCAACAGTCGCTACGGCGGCATTGGCGATCAAATTATCGCCGTTGTCAAAGAAGCGATCCCCAACCAAGGCGTCAAAAAGTCCGATGTGGTGAAAGCGGTGATTGTCCGCACCAAGCAGTCCCTGCGACGGGAAAGCGGCATGACAATCCGGTTTGACGACAACGCAGCGGTGATAATTAACAACGATGGCAACCCGAAAGGGACGCGGGTCTTTGGCCCGGTGGCCCGGGAACTGCGCGATCGCAACTACACGAAAATTGTCTCCTTGGCCCCGGAGGTTATCTAATGGCGAAACAAACCCAACGTAACGCCCCCATCAAAGCCCAGAAAATGCACGTCAAAAAAGGGGATACCGTTCAGGTGATCTCCGGCAAAGACAAGGGCAAGGTCGGGGAAGTCCTGCGCTCCCTGCCCCGGATTAGTAAAATCGTGGTTAAGGGCGTAAACATTCGCACCAAACACGTCAAGCCCCAACAGGAAGGGGAATCGGGCCGCATCGATACCTTTGAAGCCCCGATCCATAGCTCCAACGTCATGCTCTATTCCAATAAGGAAAAAGTGGCCAGCCGTGTGGGCTATACCGTCACCGAGGAAGGGCGCAAAGTGCGCGTCCTCAAAAAAACCGGCGAAATTATCGATTAATTCCCTATCACCCTGTGCAACCTGACCCAGCCCAGTTTGCTTCATTACCATGACCCAACCCCTGAAACAACGCTATCAAGACACGATTGTTCCCAAACTTAAGGAGCAATTTGGCTACACCAACATCCACCAAGTCCCCAAGGTGGAGAAGATCACGATCAACCGAGGCTTAGGGGAAGCCTCTCAAAATGCCAAAGCCTTAGAATCGTCTCTCCAGGAACTGGCGACCATTAGCGGTCAACGGCCCGTTGTCACCCGCGCCCGTAAGGCGATCGCCGGCTTCAAAATCCGCGAAAATATGCCCGTCGGTGTGATGGTGACGCTCCGTTCTGACCGGATGTACGCTTTCCTAGACCGCCTGATCAGCATCGCCCTGCCCCGGATTCGCGATTTCCGAGGCATCAGCCCCAAAAGCTTTGATGGCCGTGGTAACTACAGCCTCGGGGTGCGCGAGCAGTTGATCTTCCCCGAAATCGACTACGACAGCATCGACCAAATTCGCGGCATGGATATTTCCATCGTCACCACCGCCACCACCGACGAAGAAGGTCGCGCCCTACTCAAAGAAATGGGCATGCCCTTCCGGAACCAATAGAACCCCGTTACGCAGGAGGAACAATCACGCTTATGGCGGCCAACGACACTATTTCCGATATGCTGACGCGCATCCGCAACGCTGGAGCCGTCCGACATACCACCACCAACGTCCCATCCACCCGCATGACCCGCGACATCGCGCGTGTCCTCAAAGAAGAAGGCTTTATTGCTGACTACGAAGAAGCCGGGGAAGGGATCAAAAAAGAACTGACCCTCTCCCTTAAATATGCCGGGCGGACTCGCAAACCGATCATCAATACCCTGAAGCGGATCAGTAAACCCGGTTTACGGGTGTACAAAAACCGTAAGGAACTGCCCCGCGTCCTCGGCGGCATCGGCGTTGCGATCATTTCCACTTCCAGTGGCATCATGACCGATCGCGAAGCCCGCCAGCGTGGCATTGGGGGCGAAATCCTCTGCTACATCTGGTAATTACCATTCATTCCCAACCTTGGAGTAAAAGCAATGTCCCGGATTGGAAAACGCCCAATCACGATTCCCAACAAAGTCACCGTTGAGATCAATGGCAATCACGTTGCCGTCAAAGGCCCCAAAGGGCAATTGGCTCAGAGCTTGCCTGACATGGTGGATATCCACCACGAAGGCGACACGATCAACGTCGTGCGCCACAACGAAAGCCGCAAGGCCCGCGAACGTCACGGTCTCTCCCGCACCTTGATTGCCAACATGATCGAAGGGGTTGCCAATGGCTATCAAAAACACCTGATCATCCAAGGAGTCGGCTACCGTGCTCAAATGCAAGGCAAAACCCTGGTGCTCAATGTTGGTTATAGCCATCCAGTGGAAATTGTCCCCCCGGAAGGCGTGGAATTTGAGGTGATTGAAAAGAACACCCAGGTTCTTGTGCGGGGGATTAATAAAGAAATCGTCGGCAATGTCACCGCTAAAATTCGGGCTGTCCGTCCCCCAGAAGTTTATAAGGGCAAAGGCATTCGCTATAAAGACGAAGTTGTCCGTCGTAAAGCTGGTAAGTCAGGGAAGAAATAAACCATGAAAACTAACCGTAAAGATCAAACGCAACGTCGCCACCGGCGGCTCCGCAAAAAATTAAGTGGTACGGCGAGCCGCCCCCGTTTAGCGGTGTTCCGCTCCAATAATCATATTTATGCACAACTGATTGATGATGTGCAGCAGCATACCCTGGTTGCCGCCTCTAGTTTAGATAAAGAGTTACGGCCGACCTTAGCCTCCGGTGGCAACTGTGATGCTTCCAGTTCGGTGGGGACGTTAATTGCCGAGCGTGCCAAAGCAAAAGGGATTGAGGAAGTCGTTTTTGACCGGGGTGGCAATCTCTACCATGGCCGAGTCAAATCCTTGGCCGAGGCCGCTCGATCCGCTGGTCTTCAGTTCTAACAGTCCTATCTTCAGCACAGGTAACGATGGCAAAAACAAAAGGTAATAAAAAAAATAATCGGACGAAAAAAGAAGAACCCTTTCAAGAGCGGGTGATTCAAATTCGCCGGGTGAGTAAGGTGGTCAAGGGGGGCAAGAAATTGAGCTTCCGGGCCATTGTTGTGGTCGGTAACGAACAGGGCAAAGTTGGGGTGGGCGTAGGTAAGGCCGCCGACGTGATTGGAGCTGTCCGCAAGGGCGTAGCCGATGGCAAAAAACAACTGATTGATGTGCCCCTCAATAAGGCCAATTCCATAGTGCATCCGGCCCGGGGTGTGGCTGGCGGTGCCAAGGTGATGATTCGCCCGGCGGCTCCAGGTACCGGGGTAATTGCTGGGGGAGCGGTGCGCACGGTTCTTGAACTGGCGGGGGTGAAGAATATTCTCGCCAAACAGTTGGGATCGAGCAGTCCGCTCAATAATGCTCGTGCTGCGGTGGATGCCCTGGAAACCCTGCGCACGTTCCGGGATGTGGCCCAAGAACGGGGTGTTCCCATCGAGAAGCTTTATAGCTAATGCACCAAAACTGAGGCTGGAGAAGAGATATGAGAATTAATGATGCTATCCCCCAGCGGGGATCTAAGAAACGGGGTCGCCGCGTCGGCCGGGGTATTGCTGCCGGTCAGGGCGCAAGCTGTGGCTTTGGGATGCGGGGGCAAAAGTCCCGCTCTGGGACGGGGACAAAACCCGGGTTTGAGGGGGGGCAAATGCCGCTCTATCGCCGTGTGCCTAAGTTAAAGCATTTCACGGTGATTAACCCGAAGCTTTACACGGTGATTAATGTCAAACGTCTGGCGGATTTGCCCGCTGGGACGGAAGTCACCTTGGCCAGCTTGATGGACTGTGGAATTGTGACGGCCAATGATGGCCCGTTGAAAATCCTCGGTGATGGGGAGCTGGCGGTGGCTTTGACGGTGAAGGCGGCGGCCTTTACCGGTTCGGCGCGGCAAAAGATTGAAGCGGCGGGCGGCAGTTGTGAAGTCGTGACGGCGTAGGTCATACTAGATCAGGGATTTTTTGAGGTGAGTTTGAGGCGAGCTGCGACAGCGCACCCATGCGCGATCGCGCTCCCATCGCCCCCACCTCGCAGCAAATTTATCAGTGAGGTAAGCCTGCATGGTCGTCAGCCGCGATAAAACACCAACGGCACAGGAAACATTTATGCAGATGGCCAAGGCCGCCGGCCTGAGGGGCCGTCTGCTGGTCACCATTGGACTGCTGATCTTGGTGCGTTTAGGGGTCTATATTCCCATTCCTGGGATTGCCCTCGCTCGCTTCAAGGAGGAAGTGCAAAATACGCCATTAATCGGATTCCTGGATGTATTTTCCGGTGGGGGGCTATCGGTTTTAGGGATTTTTGCCCTGGGAATTTTGCCCTTTATCAACGCCTCGATCATCATGCAGTTGTTGACGGCGGCGTTGCCTTCCCTGGAAAACCTTCAGAAAAATGAAGGAGAAGCCGGGCGACGGAAAATTTCCCAAATCACCCGCTATGTGGCCATGGGTTGGGGTGCGCTCCAAGCGGTGATGCTGACAAGTTGGATTCAAAACTATGC
>RECT01000175.1 GCA_007693875.1 Spirulina sp. DLM2.Bin59 | reverse complement strand
TTCCTTTTCCCCTTTCCCATGCCCCCCTCCCGCCGTCAATTCCTCGCCACCTCCGCCGCCGCCCTATCGGGTCTGGCCCTGTCCGGCTGTGGCTGGACCATGGCCAGCGTCAACGCCACCCCCAGCCAAACCTCCACCAATGAACTCTATATCTCCACCTGGGCCGGCTATACCGATGGGGATTTACTGCAACGGTTTCAGGAAATGACGGGGATTCGCGCCATTGCCGATGTGTTTGATTCCAATGAGGCGATGTTGGCGCGGTTACAGGCCAGCGGCGGCGGCGGTTATAGCATCATCTACCCTTCCGATTACATGGTGCAGAAGATGACGGAGTTGGGGTTTTTGCAAACATTGGATCCCAGCCAATTGGTGGGAATGGAGCATCTCTTTAAACGGTTTCAGGATCCCGTTTATGATCCCGGCAATCGCCACAGTGTCCCCCTCAGTTGGGGAACGACGGGGCTTATTTATAATCGTCGCCTCTTACCAGAACCCCCCGAGGATTGGGATTATCTCTGGACCCATCAAGGGCGGTTAAATAAGCGGATGACATTGCTCAATGATGTGCGGGAGGTGATGGGGGCGGCATTGCGATCGCTGGGTTTTTCCTACAATTCCACCAACCCGGCGGAAATCCAGGCCGCCTATGAAAAATTGGCGCAATTGAAACCGGCGATCGCCGCCTTCACCTCCGATGCCTGGCGGAACCCGATGCTCAGTGGCGATCTGGCCTTGGCCATGTGTTACTCCTCCGATGCCCATGAGGTGATGGGGGAAAACCCCGATTTAGAATATGTGCTCCCCTTAAGTGGCTCCAGCGTCTTTGTCGATGCCCTCGCCATTCCCCGCACCGCCCCCAACCTAGCCGGAGCCTATGCCTGGATCAACTTCATGCTCCAACCGGAGGTCGCGGCGGAAATCTGTAAACGCCTCAGTTTTGCCATTCCCAACGCCGTAGGGTTTGAACAGCTCCCGGCGGTATTGCGGGAGAACCCCAGTTTATTCCCCCCCGATCCCGCCATTGGTCGCTGTGAAGGATTAATTCCCGTCAGCGATGCCTTGAGTGAACTTTACGATCGCTATTGGACGCGGTTAGCCAGTGGTTAAGTTTCAGAGAGGCAAGAGTGAAGTTCCCACTTCTCACTTCTCACTTCCCACTCTCCTGACGCGCCTTAATCAACTCCACCCCCCGCGATGTGCCAAGGCGGGTGGCTCCCGCTTGGATGAGGACGATCGCCTGCTCCGGGGTTTGAATTCCCCCCGATGCCTTAATGCCCGCACCGCCCCCGGTTAACTCCTGCAACAGCCGCACATCCTCCACTGTTGCCCCCCCAAACCAGCCCGTACTGGTTTTTAAAAACGCTGCCCCCCCATCGAGGCACACCGTCGCCGCCAGTTCTTTTTCATCGGGGGTCAAGAGGCTCATCTCTAAAATGGCCTTAATCGTCTGCCCCGTTTCCTCGCACAACTGGGCAATTTCCCGATAAACCCCCTCGCCATAGCCCGCCTTAATCCAGCCCAAATTAATCACCACATCCAACTCCGTTGCACCATTTTCCACCGCCTCCATGGCTTCATAGAGTTTGGTGGCGGAGGTACTGGCCCCACTGGGAAAGCCAATCACCGCGCAAACGGCAGTGTGGCTATTGTGGAGACATTCTCGGGCTGTTTTCACGCCACTGGGATAAACACAAACCGCCGGGAAATCGTACTGTAACGCCGCATTGCACCCCATTTTCACCGCTTCAAGGGTGGCGGCGGGGTGCAAAACAGCATGGTCGATGTAGCGGGTGAGGTCGATTTCTTGGGGATCAATCATCGGGTTGCAGAGATGGGGGCATCCATCAGGTTAATGCACCACCGTCACCGTTGTACCCATTTCAATCTGGTCAAACAGGGCCACGACATCATGGTTAAACATTCGGACGCAACCATTGGAGGCGGCTTTGCCAATGGAATTAACCGTCGGTGTGCCGTGGAAACCGATGATGCCATTGGGTAAATTATTAAAGCCAATCCACCGCACCCCCAAAGCACTGTTGGGGCCCGGTGCTGTCACCTGGCCCGTCCAGGGGTTTTGCCAGACGGGATCTTCAATCATTTGGAAAACCTCAAAGGTTCCCGTCGGGGTGGGGGTTGCCGCTGTGCCGATCGCCACCGGGTAACTGGCTTGGACTTCATCCCCCCGATAGACATAGACCCGCCGCTCCCCTAACCGTAAAACCACATGGACGACGGCTTCTTGGGGGAGATAGCGATCGGCATGACCCAAGGGGGGCACATCCGTCATCGCCACCGCATTCAGGGAAATGGGAAACTTTTCCGCTGCGGGGGCCGGCGTTGCCCCCATTGCGCCCCATAACGCCACCGTGAACAGAAAACCCCAAGATTGAATCCGCATACTGCCTCACAATATCGCTACAAATTAATTAAGTTTTGCCAGATCATGCATGGCTGGCGTGGGGACTCCCGCGATCGCCTTGAGCTGGGGGAATCCACCCGTGAAATTTATTTTAATTCAGGTTCCTGGGGGATTGGCAAGGGTGGGGACACAACCGCAACCGGCCCACGTTTTGGCCCCAAATAGAGGTTTTCCAACAACACGCCAGCCCCCGCCACCCAAGGGGGGACAATAATCGCCCCAACAATGCCCAACACCTGGGTTCCCCCCAACACTGCCAAAAGTTGATAAATGGGAAAAACCTGCACGGTATTCCCCACCAGTAAGGGATCGAGAACATAGGTTTCCACATTCTGGACAATGACAAACAGGAGCAACACCCAAAGGAAGAGCCAACCCCCCTGGCCAATGGCCACCAAGAGGGCGGGAATCGCCCCCAACACTGGCCCAAAGAAGGGGATCAGGTTCGTAAATCCGGCAATCACCCCCAAACCGAGGGCCACTTCCGTTAACCCCATCAGCCGCAGCGTGATACTAATCACCACCCCCAAGATGGCTGAAACTAAAATGCGCCCTTGAATGTAGCTGCCCATGCGTTGGGCCATGGGGCGGAATTGGGCGGCCAGGCGTTGATCCCAGGGGTCGGGGAATAGGGCCACAAAGCCGGAGATGAGGCGATCGCCCCCCGATAGCAAATACCCCGACAGGACGAGGGCTAAGAGCAGGCGAAGGCTGCCGCCGATTAACCCCCGCGTCAGGCTGAAGGAACGGATCAGTAATTCTTGAGAGGTGCGGAACCCCCAGGAGGTGAGGGCTTGGATATCAAAAAATCGATTAATTTGCTCTAAAACAATGGGATCATTGAGGCCCAGTTGAATGGCACGATTGCGCACCAAACTTTCTAAAATATCCAGGTAGGTGGGCAACTTCCGGGCGAGGCGTTGGATCTGCTCCGCCACCGTCGGGCCAATCACTAAACCTGCCAAGATCAAGCCACCAATCAGGGCCAAATAGATCAAAATTACCGCTAACCAGCGGGGAACCCGGAGGGCTTCAGCGCGGGCAATGGCGGGGGCCAGGGTGGCGGCGATCACCGCCGCAATCATCAGCACCACCAATAACCAGCGCAGTTGCCAGAGTAGAACCAGTAACAACCCTGCTCCAGTGAGGGTGAGCAGGGTGGGGATGGAAAGGGTGATTTCGCGTTGGGCCATGGGAGGGAAAAAGGGAAAAGGGAGAGGGAAAAAGGAAAAAGTGGGGAGGGGGGAGTGGGAGAATGGGGGAACTGTTTAAAGGATAGACTGATGGCTGCTGATTTTACCGATGGGATTCCTCTTGATCGGATTCGCTTTAATGACCAGGGGTTAGTGCCGGCGATCGCCCAGGATTATTTGGATGGCACGGTGTTGATGATGGCTTGGATGAATCGGGAGAGTTTGGCGAAGACGTTGGCGACGGGGGAGGGATGGTATTGGAGTCGATCGCGTCAGGAGCTGTGGCATAAGGGGGCGACTTCGGGGCATTTGCAGCGGTTGAAGTCGATTCGCTATGACTGTGATAGTGATGCGATTCTTATGGCCATTGAGCAGGTGGGGGATGTTGCCTGCCATACCGGGGAGCGGAGTTGTTTCCACCAAATTGGCGAAGGGAAGCAGGCCCCGGGCGCGAATACGTTGTCAGAACTTTATGATGTGATTTGCGATCGCCGTGACCATCCCAACCCAGAATCCTATACATGCAAACTCTTTGCCGGGGGGGATAACAAGATTCTCAAGAAAATTGGGGAGGAGGCCGCTGAGGTGGTGATGGCCTGCAAGGATGATGATCCCGACCAAATTGCCGGGGAAGCCGCTGATTTGCTCTATCACACCCTCGTGGCCATCGCCCATCACAACGTTCCCCTTCGGGATGTGCTGCGCAAACTCCATGAACGCCGTCGCTAACCGGTGGGGGGGGATGAGATCCCGGCTTGGGAAATCAGGGAATATGGCACACTAGAGAGCG
>RECT01000423.1 GCA_007693875.1 Spirulina sp. DLM2.Bin59 | reverse complement strand
GCCTCGGTTAGACCCCCGCCCCGCCGATCCCGCCGCTTTTCTCGCTGGCCTGCTCCATGGCATGGCCCACATTGAAGCCCAAGGTTATCAACGGTTAGCGGCCTTGGGTGCTACCCCCTTAACCCAGGTATTCACAGCGGGGGGCGGGGCCAAAAATTCGGTTTGGGGGGCAATTCGTCAACGGGTTTTAGGGGTTCCCGTTGCTGCCTCCATTCAAACAGAGGCGGCCTATGGGACGGCGCGATTGGCCCAATGGCAGGGGTTGGGACAATTCCAACCCTAGGCTGGCGTAGCAATTAACGCCACTTCGATCATGTCTTCCTCCGTTTGTTGGAGGGTGACACGGATGCCAGGTCCAAAGAATTTGGCGATCGCCTCCTGTTGCCCCTGCCAAACCTCTAACCCTACAAACGGGGAGCTAAATTCCAGCACCAGGGCATAATCCCCATCGATGGCGGTTTCGAGAATAGTTTGTAAAATCGGCCGTTCATCATCACTGGGACTCAACCCCAACCGCTGGAGGGAATCATCGAGATGGGCTTCTTGACCGTAGCGGTAGCGGGTGACATCCTTGCGGATTTGGTTTTGGGTGGCGGTGGCGGCGCGATCGCGCAGGGCGATAATGTCCGGGGGGGTGGTTTCGCGGTAGGGGGTGGGGCGGAGTTCGGCGGCTCGGAGGGCGAGGCCACCGAGAAGAACGGGAATCCCATAGAAAAAACCAATGAGGTTAAAGGTGGGGTGGCCGGTGGCGTAGGCTCCAAACCCCATGATGGTTAAGGCTCCCCCCACGATCAAGCCAAACCGCGCTAATGAAAACTGACCGAGCATAATGATTTGATGATATTTCCTGAAATTTTAGCGTTGATTGCGATCGCCTCCAACCTCCCCCAACTTTCATGGAAGCCGCGCTCTGGGGGTGAGTTGTCTGGGGGTGGCTAATGGTGGGTTGATGAGATTTGGTTTAGCTGTGGGCGATCGCTCTCTGCTTGATCTGAATCATGGTTACAATTGACTCATCAAAGCAGTTTCCCATTTTCATGTCTGATATTTTTATCTCTATCCGTAACCAAGACGGTTATGCGATGGCATCTAACCAAGGCAATCTCTTCGTTGCGATTCTACAACAGGACGGAACCCTGATTGATCAAAAACATGTAAACTGGCGTTGGGCAGATGCTCAGTTTCCTGATCTTCCTCCTGGGGACTATACAGCGATCGCTTTTCACGAATCTGTGAACCCCCCGGAGGCTGCCCAAAATGTTACGCTAGGGGTAAACGAGCTTCTGGAGGTTCGCTTTATTTATTTGGAACCTGAACAACAATTGCTCCAAGTCTACACCAACACATTTCCCCTAGAACTATGACTCCTGATTTGAAAATGATCAATGACTCTGAATCAATCCGGGCTTATCAGCATCGAATTCGGATTTTTGCTCATGATTTGCAGCAGGAAAAGAATCCTAAAAAACGGGTAATCACTGCCCTTTATCTTGCTGAGGCGGCAACAAGTCTGGCACGTTTAGAAACTGAACAAAAAAGTTGAGATTAACGTATTGGATGACACTACAGCCTGTTCAAAAACAATCTGATTGGCTCTCAAAGTCCCTCTCCCGCTCTGGGAGAGGGATTTGGGGTGAGGGCAATGTGTTAAGTAAATGGTGAACAAGCTGTATTTATCCTAAAGTTTTTCTTGCTGTAGCATAGTTTAATCTCAATAGAGATTTCAAATGTTCTAATAGTCATGAAAATAGGAGATGCAACAATGCATAATTCAAGCAACAAGGTATTACAAGATAATGTGTTACGATTCATAAAATTTTATGCTAACGTTTATAATAAACCTATATATTCTTCAATAAAAACTTGGATTAATGAACTAAATCTCAATGAACCTCCTGATGGATTTCATCCTGGATATTATCGATTTCTCTATTCACGTATCTTATTAGTGGAGACCATAACAAATATTATTATAGATGGACAATTAAATGGTTATAATTCAAGGTTTAAACGGGGTGGAGACCCTATCACAAATTTGCATGAAGATACTGCACTGAGGGAAATTTTATCGTCATTGACAATAAAGGTTAGTGATCTAACAGTTGAGGAAAAATATAGTATTGCATATTTATTTGAGCAAACAGTCAAGAACCTATTGGAATCTGGACATGATGAATATAAAAGTGTTGACAATCCACTTTTCAATGCTGTACGTCGGAAGTGGTATAAAGAGTTTGACCAAAAAATTATTGAAAATGCAATTTATGTGTCTGATGAATTTCTTCTTCTTGGAGAATCTCCACAAGAATATACATACAAATGCAAATGGGTTTGGTTGCCACAACCTGTTAGGTATGGACAGTCGAACGATGTTTTGTCCAAAAAGCTTCAAAGAAATTATTACCTTGGCTTTTTTTTAATATTCTCAAAAAAGGCAAACTTGGATAAATCAGAAGATACCCAAAAAGCTTATTTTCAAAAAGAACCTTTTTGGATGGAATTTCGTTTCTACGCCATTGGGGAGGTTGTACGGAGTGAAAATGATGTTTGGCGATTTAATGTAAAACCTGAGTACATTTATGATTCACCTCTAGGTACAAGTAGAAAGACTGAAAGATTAGGGGCTAGCATTCACAATGGCTTTGTGCAAGCAATTCATATTCATCTATTACAAAAATGCGGACACTCCCTAAGATTGTGTGAGAATAGAAGGCATCAATTTGATCGTGTTGGTTATTGTAAGTATATAAGAGGAGATCAAGCGATAGCCAAAGACTTACAGCAATGCTTATCAAAAATCCAAAAAGATTGTTGGCAACAAAGCGGTGCAATGCAAGTTATAAACAAGATTACAGAAACAATGTAGCCCTCATAGGAGAAACCGGGTTGCGGGATCTGCTCATGATCAGCGCAGACCCTCGCAAAAACCCGGTTTCTGAGGTATTAGAGACGCAATAATAAATCTACGCCGTGGGTGTCAGTGCCGCAGGTTTGGAAGAGGTTGAACTGCTCCGCCAATGCCTGCACTTGAGCCGTTTCCACCGGACTCGGTCGCCAAGGATTCGTCTTGCGATAACTGTAATAGGTTTCCACTCCATCAATGCCCCATTGCGCCAAGATGGGGATTAACTCCGCCGCCGGGCGACGGTAACGTTCCGGGTGGGCTAAAACCGCTAAACCCCCCCCTTGATGGATGGCATTGATCACCATCGGCCCCTGGGCCATGGCTCCCGTCGGGCTTTCCCCCGTTAAATAACGGGCGATCGCCCCCACTTGGGGATCAAACCCATAGCCCAAAATATGCACATCAGTATCATAAACCTGAGTCGTGATCTCAACCCCCGTCCACAGTTGGGGGGCATGGGGTAAGGATTGAGCCGTTAGCCAGGCTTGGGCGCGGTAATAGCCCTCGACGGTGTGGTGGTCAGTGATCGCCATGCCCTTCAGGCCAATACGCACCGCTTGGGCGATCAATTCTTCCGGCACCAGTTGACCATCAGAGCTGCGGCTGTGAAGGTGAAAATTGTAGTGATGGGGACAACTCTCTGCATTGAGGTTACGCCAAACCCGTTGGAGCATTTGGAGATCCTGAGCCGGCTGAATTGTTAAAATCTGGGTCATACAGAAATCCGTCCACTTACTAAGAAGGCTAATCGAACGTTGTGCAGAAATGGCAAAAACCTAAGATTGTATTACATCGCCTTCCATTTTAACAAAAATTAATAGTCTGTACAGATTGTCAAGATTCGCAGATCCAATCACAGGGTTAACCTGGCACAATCATTCTGTGGAAAACCTGTGGAAAAGACCCGATGTTTTTCCACAGCCTGGGGAAAGTTAACGGGGGATGGCCACCTGGGTGAGGAAGGAGAGGGGGCCAATTTGGGCTAATTGTTGCTGTTGGGCGGCATTTTTAACGAATAGCGTCCCGGCAAATCCAAGGGAATTGACGGAGATCCCGGCGTATTCATCCTGCGATCGCGGAATCACCACCATCCACCGCCGCGTCATCAACCAGTTATAGGGGGCAGTTTGGCGGGTTCCCTGATAATCAATCCCTGCTTGGGTCAGCAATTGGCCATAACAGGCCCAGAGTTCCGCCGCCGTGGCCCCCGGTTTGAGGGGGGCGAAACTGTGGCGGAAGGGAAAATGGCGGATCGGGTTGGGGATTGTAGGATCGGGGATGGCAGCGATCGCCACCTCCAAGGGCAAATCATGGCCCGGCGGCAACAGCGGTAACGGCACCAACTGCAAATGCTTATGGGGCTGGCTGGCTCCCGCCGCCGTTCCACCGTTATAAAACGCTAACCCGTCAATGGCCGCCAACCCCGCCGCCACCGCCGCAAAATCCGCCAGGGTTAACCAATCATCCTGGGACTCAAAACCCCGCGTCACAATCAAACTGTGGTGATC
>RECT01000248.1 GCA_007693875.1 Spirulina sp. DLM2.Bin59 | reverse complement strand
CTCCCTAGGAGAAAAGAGCCGTGCGCTGGAGTATTTCAACCAAGCCTTACCCCTGTTACGGGCGGTGGGAAATCGCTGCGTAGAAGCTGCCACCCTCAATAATATCGGTGCCGTCTACTCCTACCTAGGAGAAAACAGCAGGGCGCTGGAGTATTACGAGCAAGCCTTGCCCCTGTTCCGGGCGGTGGGCGATCGCGAAGGACTCAGTATTACCCTCAATAACATTGGCAGAATATTCGCCGACCAAAACCAACCCGAAGTCGCCATCATCTTCCTCAAAGAATCTGTCCGCATTCGCGAAACCATCCGCACCGATAACCGCCAACTCGACGAACAACTCCGCCAAACCTACATCACCACCATCGAAGACGACTACCGCTTCCTCGTTAACCTCCTCCTCCAACAAGCCCGCATCCCCGAAGCCCAACAAGTCTTAGACCTCCTCAAACTCGAAGAACTGCGCGACTTCACCAATACCCGCGCCACCTTCACCAGCGACGGCAAAATCCGCTACACCGACCCCGAACAAGCCGTCCTCAATGACCACAACAGCCTGATCGCCCTCGGAACCACAATCCTCACCTGCGAAGACACCAACTGCACCGACCTTGATCGCCTCTACCGCCAACTCGAAGGACTCAAGGCCCAATACAACGCCCAAATCGAAAACTTTATCGCCACCATCCAAGCCAATCGCAGAGATGACGACGTATTCCAAGACCTCGATAACCTCAGCAGCGAAGCCGAAGACCTGCTCATCGCCTATCAGGACGCGGGACAGAATGCCGTGCTAATTTATCCCTTCGTCCTTGAAGATAAACTCTGGCTCGTCTGGGCAGCCGCCGGAGGCGTAATTGGCAGCATTGAAGTCCCCATCACCCAAGCCGAACTCGCCCAAACCGTCCACCACCTTGGTCGCCACCTCAAAACCAGCGGCAACATCCAAGCCATCCAAACCGCCAGCCAACAACTTTATGATTGGATCATTAAACCCCTCGAAAGCGAACTCACCGCCAACGAGATTGATCATTTAGTATTCGTGAACGATCGCGTCACCCGCTACATTCCCATGGCAGCCCTGTTTGATGGCGAACAATACCTACTCGAACGGTTCCAGATTTCCAACGTCCTCGGCTTGGGGTTAACCGATGCGATCGCCGGCTTTAGCCCCCTCCCAGCAGTGCAAGCTGAATTGGATGCGATCGTCACCCAGGGCAACAACCCCGGCGTTTATCCCGGTCAAGTCTTCCTCAATCGCGACTTCACCCTCGACAACCTCAAAACCAACGTCCTCAGCCATAACATCCTCCATCTAGCCACCCATGCCGAATTTGTCCCCGGTCGCGCTGAAGACTCCTACATTTTGCTCGGCGATGGAACCACGCTGAAAACCGCCGATATTGATGTGATGGATCGGCGGTTGCGAAATCTGCAATTGGTGGTGTTGTCAGCCTGTCAAACCGCCCTGGGGGGTGATGGGGGCGATGGAACAGAAATTGCCGGGATTAGTTCCTATTTTCTCAAAAAAGGCCGCGCCAAAACGGCGATCGCCTCCCTTTGGTCAGTGAACGACAGCAGCACCAGCGTTTTGATGCAACGATTTTACACCCTGCTCTCCACGGGGGAACTCACCCAAGCCGAAGCCCTCCGCCAAGCCCAATTGAGTTTGCTCTATCGGGAAGAAACCGCCGACTTTGAAACACGGGTGGCGGATAGTCGCTCTTTGGTATCTGTGCGACCCCGCAACAGTGCAGCCACCCCCACCGCCCCCGGTTTCAGCCACCCCTACCATTGGTCGCCCTTTATTTTGATCGGCAACGGCTTGTAGGCGATCGCCCCTCAGTTCGGGATACTCCATCCTGACACAGCGCGGTATATGGCATCAGCCCCCCTAATCCCCCGTCAACTTCACCCCATAGGTGCGCCCCGCAAACGTAACGCGATCGCCCGTCATCAACTTTTTCCCCCTGCGCGTTTCCACCTCCCCATTCACCAACACCTCCCCATTTTGAATGATCAGCTTCGCTTCGCCGCCGGTTTGGGTGATGCCTTGCCATTTGAGGAATTGATCGAGCTTAATCGTAGGGACAGGGGGGGTCATGGGCGATCGCTAAAAATATGCAAAAACATTCCCCATTGTGCCATAGGGGATCAACGCAAGGGCCACCAAGCCACCTTATCCCGCGTTGCGCTGTAAACTTCCTTTAACCCGTTGGGATCAGCCACATACACCCCATCTTCACTGGTGGCATTTTTCGGCGGTTTCACCAGATAACCCTGTTGCAATAATCCCTTCAGCACCTGCTCCACGGTGCGGGGATTGAGTTGGCAGGCCCGGGCAATGACATCAATGGGCAGGTCGAAATGATAGAGGCCGTCGGGTTGGGGTTGGTTGCCCAGTTCCCGCTCTTGGTAGATTAGGCCCCGCAGCAGCGCGGCGACGGCTTGGGGGGGGTAGGTGCTGCAATTGAGCAAATGGTATTGAAATTTCGTGCGTAATTCAAATAGAAACTGATAGCGATCGCGCCAGGCTGCATTTTCCTGATGGAGAGCCGCGAGGGCCGCGAGGGGCAACTTCACCACCTGGGTGGTTTTATAGGCCTCCACCAAGCTGGGAAAAGCCCGTGCTGCTTGGCCATGGCCTAACAGGAGGTTACGCATCCCAAAGCAACTGCCGGGATAGGTCAAGGCAACGATGCGATCGAGGGGCGCACTGCGGGCAATGACTAAACCTTCATTGAGGATGACGTAGAGGACATCGAGATATTCATCGGGGAGAAAGGCGGTATAGACCGGGCGATTGGAAAAGAGGGTTTCCAAGGTGAGGGAATCCGGCGGGAAATACCGGGCCAGGGTATTGACGCTCATGCCTTGGAACAAAAAGGTTTGCTCACTGAGGGCGGTGAGGAGGTTGGGGGCGGGCGGAGTTTTGGGCATGGGAGGCAGGATGAACAGAGCGGGGTTGATCGCTCCTTCCATGATCCCACAGCCCTGGAGAGGGTCGAAATAAATTAAGCTCGACCTCTATTTACATTGAGACTGTATTACAATACAATCGAGATACAAACTCAAAGAAACCACAATCTCCCCTCAAGACCATGAACATTTTTTCCCGTCGTCGCTTCCATACCCACCTTGCCGCTGGATTTGCCGCCCTCTGCCTGAGTGCGATCGCCGCCTGCGCCCCCACCCCCAACGCCAGCGAAACCGTCGAATTAACCCTCGTCTCCTACGCCGTCACCGAGGGAGCCTACCAAAACATCATTCCCAAATTCGCTGAATACTGGAAAGCAAAAACGGGGCAAACCGTCATCTTTGACCAAAGCTACGGCGGTTCTGGCTCCCAAACCCGCGCCGTAATGGATGGTCTAGAAGCGGATGTGGTGGCCTTGGCGATCGCCCTCGATACCCAAGAAATCGAAAAAGCTGGCCTGATCGAACCGGGTTGGGAACAAGAAACCCCCACGGGCGATGGCATTGTGCATCGCTCCGTTGCCGCCCTCGTCACCCGTGCAGGCGGCCCCACCGTTAGCGGTTGGCAAGATTTAGCCAAAGGCGATCTAGAAATCATCACCGCCAACCCAAAAACCTCCGGGGGAGCTAGATGGAATTACCTTGTGCTTTGGGGAGCCTTAACCGAATCCGGTCGCAGTGAAACAGAAGCGGAAAAATTTGTCACTGATGTATTTCGCCATGTACCCATTTTGCCGAAAAACGCCCGTGAAGCCACCGATGTTTTCTATCAACAGCAGCAAGGGGATGTGTTAATTAACTATGAAAATGAGGTAATTTTAGCCGCCCAACAAGGAAAAATACAACCCTACATCATCCCCACAGATTACAATATTTCCATTGATAACCCCGTTGCCGTTGTCGATAAATATGTAGATCGCAAAGGGACACGAGCAGTAGCCGAAGCCTTTGTAGAATTCCTCTTTACGCCAGCAGCACAGGAAGAATTTGCCAAAGTCGGTTTCCGCCCCGTTGATCCCGATGTGGCCGCCAAATATGCTGATCAATTTCCTGAAATTGACAATCTTTTTACTGTTGACGATTTAGGCGGTTGGGCAACGATTCAAGCCCAATTCTTTGATGATGGTGCAGTCTTTGATAAAATGCTCGCCAAAATTGGTCAAGGTCAATAAACCCTCACCAAGAAACCGGGTTGCTGAAGACGCTAATTTAGCGACTAAATTCCAAGAAAAAACCCGGTTTCTCCTCAGAACCAGAAACCGGGTTTTTGATAAAACCTAACCCACAAAACTAACATCTCTCGCAACCCGGTTTCTTCCCCCACTTCCCACTCCCTACTTCCCACTTCCCATGAAACCCCCCCGCTTCTCCTTCCCCTGGGCCTTCACATTTTTCTACCTAGGCATCATGCTGCTCCTACCTGCGGCAGCAGTATTTACCAAGGCGATCG
>RECT01000193.1 GCA_007693875.1 Spirulina sp. DLM2.Bin59 | reverse complement strand
AACGCGATACCCTTGGGCGGCGATCGCCCGCGCCAACGTCACATCATCACAAAAAGAACCCCGCGCCACCTGATAGCCATCCATGGCCTGCAACACCGATCGCCGACAGAGAAAACATTGCCCATTGGCCATCACCCGCGCTGGGTTGGCGGCATCGGTTCCCGAGGGATCGAAGCGATAGAGCAGCGTCATTAATAACGCCGGTTGTAGCCACCATTCCCCCGGTTGATGGAGAATAAACTGGGGAGAAAGGGAGATCAGATCATAGCCCTCAGTTTCGGCAATGTGGAGCAATCCGGCAATTAGCCCCGGTTGCGGTTGCGTATCGGCATCAATGCCCAACACCCAAGGGCTATGGGGGGAACTGTGGCGAAACCCATAGTCCAATGCCCAGGGCCGCCCCACCCAACCGGTTGGTAGGGGGTCATCGGTAATCACCCGAAAGCGGGGATCGGTTTTCGCCTCCGCCTCCACCAGGGCCGCTGTGCCATCGGTGGAGCGACTATCCACCACCACCACTTCCCGCAGGACATAGCTTTGACGACGCAAACCGGCTAAACAGGGGCCAATGCGATCCGCTTCGTTTAAGGTAGGAATCACCACCGTCACCGCCCCCAATTGATCCGTGGCGGATCGCGCTGGGGCCACGGGGGGCCGGCGTTGGGGGCCTTTCAGTAAACGAGCCAACAGGAGGGCGATCATCGGCAGACTGAGGAGCAGATAGAGGGAGGCGATCGCACTGAGCAGGATGACAGATTGGGGCATGAACGCAAGGGAAGAAAAGCAGGCTAATCCTACCCTAAAACCGGGTTCTCCCCCAACATTTCCCTTCCTCCCCGCTAACCCAACACACAAGCCGCCAACTGTTGGCGAATCTTGTCATGATCTAAATCCTGGCCAATCAGGACTAATTGAGTTTGACGGGGGCGATCGCCCCATTCATCATCCTCAATGGAAAACCGTTTGCCGCTGAGGTGGAAAATATGGCGGCTGGGGCTTTCCTCAAACCAGAGAATCCCCTTAGCTCGGAAAATATTCGGCGTGAGTTGATTATCCAGGAAATATTGAAATTGGCGAATCGCTAAGGGTTTTTCACTCTGGAATGAAATTGAGGTGAAGCCATCCATGGCCAGGTGATCGGAATGGTGATGGCTATGATCGTGATGAGCATGATCGTGGCCGTGGTGATCGTGGCCATGATTGTGATGAGCATGATCATGACTGGGATCGTGGCAGTCGGGATCATGGCAATCTTCCCCATGGTCGTGATCATGGTCATGATCCTGGGCCGGTTCATCCCCTTCTGGATTGAAATAACTAGAGGAATCAAACAGCCCTACACTCATGATGAGTGGTAACGGCGCTTGAGATTTCGAGGTGCGCATGATCCGCGCATCGGGTTTCATATCCCGAATCCGTAGCTCCAGGGTATCCACATCTGCCTCGTCCACCAGATCGGTTTTATTGAGCAAAATCACATCGCCATAGACAATCTGACTATAGGCCGCTTCACTGTTGAACAAATCGAGACTATAGTTTTCGCAATCTACCAGCGTAATAATCGAATCTAAACGGGTCATATCCCGCAGTTCTGTCCCTAAAAATGTCAGGGCAACGGGAAGCGGATCCGCTAAACCCGTGGTTTCCACGACGAGATAATCAATATTATCCTGTCGTTCGAGGACTTTATAAACAGCATTGACTAAATCCTCATTAATTGTGCAACAAATACAGCCGTTGCTCAATTCCACCATGTCATCATCAGTGGTAATAATCAGTTCATTATCAATGCCGATTTCCCCAAATTCATTGACTAAAACGGCGGTGCGGATCCCCTCTTGATTGCTCAAAATGTGGTTAAGGAGGGTGGTTTTGCCGCTGCCTAGGAAGCCGGTGATAATGGTGACGGGCATTCCCTGCTTGGGGGCACTCATGCCGGTGGTGGCGGTGGTTGGATCAACGGTTTGCATAGTCTTCTGTGGCTTACGTGCTTTTTCATTATTGCGTATGGGGTTGGGAATGGGGAATGGGCAATGGGGAGAGGATATAATTTGGCGAGATTTATGGCTAGATTATGCTTTTAACACAACCCCTGGTTTTAACGGACATATGGGCAATGGCTGCCCATCCGGATCAGATCGATTGGCAACCCTTTCATCCCGGTGTGATGATCCATCGCCTCTATGACGATGCCCAGACTGGGGCAGCGGCGGCTCTGCTGCGCTATGCTCCCGGTGCAACGGTTGCCCCCCATGTCCATAGCGGTTTTGAGCATATTTTGGTGTTGGCGGGTTCCCAGGAGGATCAGCGGGGGAATTATCCGGCGGGGACGTTGGTGATTAATCCGCCAGAAACGGGCCATTGGGTGAAGAGTGAGGCGGGGTGTATTGTTTTGGCGATTTGGCAGCGGCCGGTGGTGTTTGAGGGGGTAGGGGTGGCAGAATTGGATTAATGCTTGTGTGATGGGGATCGGGAATTTATGGTGCGTGGCATTGTGGCGGGGATGAGCTACCCTTTCCGAGGTTTGGGGTTGTTGCGGCGATCGCCCCGTCTCTGGACATTCCTCATCCTGCCGATTTTCGTCAATATTTTGGTGGGGGGGTTGCTCTATCTGGGGTTATTATTGCCCGCCTGGTCGGGGTTAGATGGGGCGGCTCTCTGGTTGGATCAGTGGGCCAGTGGTTGGATTACCCAGCTACCGGCCTGGATGGGGATATTGGAGAGCTTAATTTTAGGCATAGCCTGGGTGGTGAAGATCCTCCTCACCCTGGGGCTTTTGCTCCTGACGGGCTTTCTCCTGCTGCAATTTGGCACGTTGATCGGTTCCCCCTGGTATGGCCGCCTGTCGGAGGAAGTGGAGCGATCGCGCCTCGGCTATGCCACGGTGATTGATGTGGGCATTGTTCGAGATCTGGGGCGGGCGATTTTATTTGAAGTGAAAAAATTGCTGTTGTGGGGGGCGATCGCCCTCCTGCTCCTCCTCCTCGGTTTCATTCCGGGGGTGGGGCCCCTAGCCATTTCCCTCGGTTGGTTCAGCCTCACCGCCTTGATTACCTGTTTGGATTTCCTTGATGGCCCCTCGGAGCGTCGCCGCTACCAATTTCGCCGCAAGTTGGCCCTGATCTTCCAAACCTTTCCCGCCAGTGCCAGCTTTAGCGTTGTTTGCTGTTTCCTGATCACGATCCCCTTTTTAAACCTCTTAACCATCCCCCTCTGTGTGGTGGCGGGGACGCTGTTTTGGTGCGATCGCCTCGCCCCTCGCCTCGAACCCACTCCCCTCCACCCTGAACCCCTCCCCCTCAACGAATAATCGCACAGTGAAACTGTGCGATTAAACAACGGTGCGATCGTGCTGACCCAAAGGATAAATCGTTTTTCTCAAAAGTCCTTGATCCGTCGGTGCAAGCTTAATTGCTGTTCTGGCTCGCCGTTTGGATATACAGGATAAGCAAGAAAACCGTCGGAACTAGCACAGAAAGAATCGTTGCGATAAAGCCTAAGTCATTGACCTGCATAGGAGCCTCTGGAAAAATCGACACCCCTAGAATATCACCCCGAGGGGGCGAAAATTTTTCGTCCCCATGGTCTAGGGAGACGGGACGTTCGCAAGCCGTTCCCCCCATTGCTCAACTAAGGTTTAACCCGCACCGTCACATCCCCACTATTCACCACCGTTTGACAGGCGAGGCGGTAATTATCGGGCTTCTTTTTGAGTTTGCGGTTTTCTGTTTCCGTGCGCTCCGATAGACCCGCAGCCCCAGAAAGCACCTCCACAACACAGGTTCCACATTGACCATAACCGCCACAATTGGTCAGCTTGCCCTTAAGGGTATAGAGGTCAACCTGATTTTGCATTGCTTGCTCCCGGAGGTTTGCCCCGTTTGCTGCAATCACCTCCTGTTTCAGACCTTGTTTTTCATTGATAAAGGTAATGTTCGCCATGCTTGCTCCTGCGCTGGGGGATCGGTCTCAGCAAGCCAAGACCTACCCCTCTATTGTATGAAGAAATGCTAACTTTTTTAAAGTGTTTTAACAATTTCCCTAGGGCAGATCAAAGATCCGGTTATTGGGGACATTACTTACCGCCCGCTGCAGTTCAGCAATGGAGCGGTTGTAGGTGATGATCGCCGTCAGTAGATTGCCCCGGGCCCGCGTCAGTTCCGTTTGCGCCGTGATCACATCGGTTTGTGTACCCACACCGGCTTGGAACCGTAACCGCGCCAACCGGAGACTTTCCTCCGCTAACTGGGCCGCTGCCGTGGCAGTGCGGATATTCTGTTGATTGGCGGTGGAATTTTCATAGGCCCGCTCCACTTCGAGGCGGATCTGATTGCGCTGCTCCTCAAAGGACACTTCCGCCAATTCAATATCAATCTCCTCCTGCTCACTTTGGGCCCGGGCCGCGCCGCCATCAAAGAACCGCCACCGTAGCCGCGCCCCAATGGCATAGCCATCGGCGGGGCCGGTATTGTCGTTAAACCGATCCAAAATGTTATAGCTGGCAAAGAGGCTCACCTGGGGCCGCACTGCTGAGAGGGCAACGCGCCGCTGCTGTTCGTTGATGTCCCGTTGGAGCAAATCCTGCTCAAGTTCCGCTCGGTTGCGATAGGCCAGCACAATGGTATCCGCCAGGGAAAGCTCCCAGGGTTGTACCGGGCGAATTTCATCCGCGATGGTCACTGTTACCCGTTGCCCCAGGGCAAGGACGCGGACCAATTCCCGCTGGGCGATCGCCTGGTCTGCCTTCGCACGGGTCAAGGCCTGCTCACTATTGGCTAAATCCACCTGGGCCCGAATCACATCAAACCTTGTTCCTAACCCCGCATTTTGCAGCAGTTCTGCATCCCTCAAGGTTTGCTGACCCAGTTCTACGGATTTCTCCTCAATCCCCACCCGTTGATCCCGTTCTTGGAGGGTGTAATAGGCTGTGGTGGCATCGAGGCGAATTTGCTCGGCAATCCGCTCCACTTCAAGCTGACTAAACCGGATTTGCTTTTCCGCTTCCCGGATGCGGGCTTCAATGCGGCCCCCGGAGATGATGTCATAGTTAACTTCTACCTGGGCGCTGAGGGTGTCGTTGGTGTTGTTCCCCGTGGCGAGGGGATTTTGCCGCTGTTGTAACCGTCCCGAGGCGGAACTTTCGCGGGTGAGGCCCACGGTGCCATCGACGGTGGGGAAGCGACCAGCGCGGGCAACATCCAAACCAGCATAGGCCCTTTCCAAATTGAGGCGGGCGGTTTGGAGGGTGGTGCTGTTGCGGCGGGCGAGGGCGATCGCCTGCTCCAGGGTAATCGGCTGGGTAATATCAATGGTGACTTCCTCCGCCACCGTGGGGAACAGCAGCGGATTGCCACTGGGGTTGAGCATATCCGGGGCGGGGACTTCCTGCCGTTGGGCAGGGGGAATCGGGGCCCTAGATTCAGGTTCCGGTTCAATTAAAATTTCACTAAAATCCTCCTCCGCGATCCCAAAGGGGCCATCTGCGGGGAAACCTCCCGACTGGCTGATCTGGAGGTCTGGCTCGCGGCCTTGGGGTTCTGAGACAAGGCTCTCCGGCTCCTCCGGCTCCCCTTGGGCAGGGGTTCTCGGTTTTTCCACCAGTGGCTCTAGATCAGCAAGGGCAATGGGGTCAGGCTCCGCCGAGGCTGCGGGAACACCCATCACTTCGGGAGCAGAGACCTGCGGTGCATCAAGGGTTGGTGCTGCCCTTTTCACAATTCCGGCAGCGAGGAAAGCCTCCCCGCTTGGATCACCAGCCCGTTGCGGGGCCGTAGTTTGTACCGTGGGGGGAGAGGGCACAACGGCCACCATCGGGGCGGGCTTACTGTGTTTATCCACTTCAGCTTCAAAAGGGGAATCGGCAACCGTTGCTACCATGAAGCTACGTTGATCTGGGGCAGTTTCCGGTGGGGAAGGTAGATCCGCCGTCGCTGCCGGCGGATCCATTGGTTCCGGATCTACGGCTGTGGGGGCAGCCGCTGGTGACGAACGAAAGGGAAAAACCGCTTGGGCCGCAACCGGTGCAGCATATCCCAGGGCAACGACGGCCCCAGCACTGGCAATAACGAGAGAACGAAACTTGAGCATCGATATTTTTTGGGCTGAGAGTTCCTAGAACTTAACCGGCGCATGAAGCAACACAGGTTAATCTTAATAACTGATGTTGAAGATCACCAAAACTAATGGGTCTGAAGCCCCGCCCTTTTAGGGCGGCTTTTCTGCTGGAGTTTATCGCTCCAATCCTTATCTATCTTTGGTATCCTAGCATCATGAAAAGCCGATATCAGTACAGAATCTATCCCACTCTGGGTCAGCAAACCGAACTAGCCAAGCTGTTCGGATGCTGTCCTGTGGTGTGGAATGATGCCCTGGCTCTGATTAAGGGGACTCCTCAGGGTGAAAAATGGCCCAGCAATGCCCAGTTGCAACGGTTGCTCATTACCCAAGCCAAGCAAGACCTGACCCGCCATTGGTTGTCAGCGGTGTCAGTTGTGGCCTTGCCGCAGTCAGTGATTGACTTAGGGACAGCTTTTAAAAACCTTTTGGTGCGAGAAAACAGCCTGGTGGTGCTGGAGGATCTCAACGTTAAGCAGGGTTAGACCCCAATCCGGGGCAGTTGCTTGTCTGTCTACCCATCAGGAGTCCACTTAATGTGGGTAGACTGGGAATCCCCGTGCCTTTAGGCCGGGGAGGATGTCAAAATTTTTAGATCATCTTTTGTCAATTTCATGCAGACTTTATATGTTGACCCCGGCTCAGAAGATCCCGATAGCGGCGATGACCACGCTCACGGGAATCGCCGCCATCCCTTCCGCACCCTGACCACTGCCCTCAAACGCGCCCAACCCCAAACGATCATCCAACTCCTACCGGGAACCTACAACCCCGCCAACGGGGAGATGTTCCCTTTGATTGTGCCACCAGGGGTGATTATTATTGGCGATGAGCGTAACCATGGGCAACATATCGCCATTGAGGGTAATGGCCTTTACTACAGTCACAGGTTTCAACAGCAAAATGTGACGTTAATTTTGGGCGATCGCTCCCAATTGCGGGGTATTACCCTCAGCAACCGTGCCCCCAAAGGCATCGGCATTTGGATTGAAACCGCCTCCCCAACGGTGATCAACACGACGATCAGCCGCTGCACCCTCGCGGGCATTGCTGTCATTGGCGGTAAGCCCCAAATTCAGAATAATCGCATCACCCATAACGGTTCGGCGGGGATTTTCCTGCGTCGCAATGCCAAGGGGGAAATTATCCGCAATAATTGCCACGCCACTGGCTACGGTATCACCCTCAGCGATGATAGTGCACCCTTGGTGGCGGATAACACCTGCACCGGTAACCAAGTGGGGATTTATCTCTCCCATCGTGTCCAGCCGGTGCTCCGCCGCAATCGCTTTGCGGAGAATCAAACCGCTGGCCTCGTGGCCAAGGAAGCTGCCCGCCCGGATTTGGGCCATCCCCAAGATCCCGGCCGGAATATTTTCCGGGACAACGGTCGCTACGATCTCCACAATGCCACCAGTCATCGGTTGTTAATTTCCGGCAATGATCTTGCTCCCCAGCGGATTCAGGGGTTGGTGGATTTAGCTCCGGTGGAGGTGGAGCAGGGGAGTTTAGGCCCCTCCCAATTTGGGGATGTGGGGGGCCATTGGGCGGCGGCGTTTATTGAGGCGCTGGTGGAGCGGCAACTGTTGCGGGGGTTCCCCGATGGTAGCTTTCGCCCCGATGGCCGGTTGACGCGGGCGGAATTTGCGGCGTTGATTGCTCAATCCTTTGATTTGCCGCGTCAGTTGGGGACGCGGCGCAGTTTTCGGGATGTGGCGGCGGATTTTTGGGGGGGGGAGGCGATCGCCAAGGCCGCCCAAATGGGATTTATTGCCGGCTATGAGGATGGTACATTTCGCCCCCAGCAAAATTTAACCCGGGTGCAGGCGGTGGTGGCTTTGGTGAATGGGTTGGGGTTGGCGGGGGCAAATTTGGAAAGTTTGGGGGCTTATCAGGATCGGGCGTTGATTCCCAGCTATGCAACGGCGGCGGTGGCGATCGCCATTGAAAAACGCCTCCTTGCCACCTATCCTGACCCCCACTATTGCCACCCTCAACGGGATATCACCCGCGCTGAGGTGGCGGTTTTCCTCTATCAAGCTCTGGTGACGATGGGAACGCTCCCGCCCCTCTTTTCCCCCTATCTCGTCAATCCTGATCCCTATTTGCCGACGTTTCAGGATATTCGCGGCCATTGGGCAGAGCCCTTTTTACGTCGCCTCAGCGGTGGGGAGTTGATCAGCGGTTTTAGTGATGGCACCTTCCGCCCTGATGACCCGATCAACCGGGCCCAATATGCTGCCCTGCTGGTGAGAATCCTCAACCCGGCGCCGATTCGGCCCGGGCGGCAATTTCTAGATGTGTTGCCGGAATTTTGGGGCCAGGGGGCGATCGTTCAGGCCTATCGTGGTGGTTTCCTGAGTGGTTTTCCTGATCAAACGTTTCACCCGGATCAACGGTTACAACGGATTCATTTGATTGTGTCTTTAGCCAGTGGTTTAGGGTTGGCCCCTGGGGATGAGGCGATCCTCAGTCAGTACCCGGATGGGGCTGAAATTCCCACCTATGCCCGGGGGGCTGTGGCGGCGGCGACGATCGCCAATCTCATCGTCCGTCCCCCTGAACAGCGGGATCTGGCTCCCAAGCAGGAGGCCAGCCGCGCTGAGGCGGCTGTGATGCTCTACCAGGCCCTTGTCTATGCTGGAACCCTTCTACCCATTCCCTCGCCCCATTTGGTGCGGTTTTCCAGATGAAATATATTGTTTATTTGCGGGATAAGTACCGGGAAAGTGAGGCGCTGGTGACGCCCATGGGCCCGAAGGCGCGGGCGATCGCCGATCTCCTCCATCGTGGTTGGTTGGTTCCCCCCGGTTTTGTGATCACGCCCGCCGCCTTTTGGGATAGCCTCACCCAAACCGAGGCGGCGGCCCTGCAAGTGTTAATGCAAACCCCGCGCCCCCCCCTCACCGCTGCTCAGGTGCTCCTCGAAGACCTCACCCCCAGTGAGGCGGTACAGGGGGAATTGCTCCAAGCTTTGGCGGATCTATTTCCCTACGGGGGCCAGTTTGCGGTACGGTCGTCGCCGTTGGATGAACATGGGGCGGCGGGTCAATTAACCACCGTTTTAAGTGTCGCTCCCCCGGATTTAGCGGCGAAGATTGCGACGGTGTGGCGATCGGCCTATCAGGAAAGCCTTTTGCTTGATCGCCAACGCCACGGCCAGCTCCGCCTCCCCCAACCGCCAGCGGTGCTGATTCAACAAATGCTCCACCCGGTGGCGGCGGGGGTGGCCTTTGGGGCGGATCCGGTGACGGGGCGACGGAATTTGATTGTGATTAATGCCCTCTATGGGTTGGGGATCAGGTTGGGAGCCGGGGAGAGTGCTGCGGACACCTTTTACCTGAACCGGCAGGGGGAAATGTTACAGCGGCAAATTGTGCGGAAGGCGATCGCCCATCGCCCCAATCCCATGGGCAAATCGGGGATTTTCCCTACCCCGATCCCCGATGCTTTGAGGTTGGCCCCCGCCATTAGTGATCAGCAGGCGAGGGCGATCGCCCAACTGGTGCGGCGGGCGGGGCAGCATTTTGGCATCCCCCAAGATATTGAATGGGCGATTACCGAAAACGGGCAAATTTACCTCCTCCAATCTCGCCCGATCACCGCCCTGCCTAAGCCCCAAGCCCCCACAGGCCGCTATCAACTGTGGGATAACAGCAAGGTTGCCGAAAGCTACAGCGGCGTAACCACGCCCCTCACGTTTTCCTTTGCCCGCCAAACCTACCGGGAAATATACCGCCAGTTTTGTCGCCTCATGGGGATGAGCCGGGGCCGCATCGCCCGCCATGAAACTACGTTAGCGGCGATGATTGGCGTGAGGCAGGGGCGGATCTATGACAACCTCCTCAATGGCTATCGGGTGCTGACCTTGTTGCCGGGCTTCCCATGGCTTCGTCAGTTTATGGAGCAGATGATCGGGATGGAGGAAACCCTGCCGGCGGCCCTGGTGGAGGAACTCACCGCCAGGGATGCCCCCTCTGGGCTGACCAAGCTTCGGGATGGTTGGGCAATGCTCCGAACTGGGGTGGGTTTGGGGGTGAATGGGGTACTCCTGCCCTGGCGGATTCGCCGTTTTTATCGGCGTGTGGATTGGGCCTTGGGGACGGCCCAGGGCGATGCGCCGAGGCTACGCCAAGGCCTCCTCGGGATCTCGCCGCCGCCGCCGCCAGTGCTGGAACAACTCGCCGCCGATGAACTGGCGGCCCATTATCAAGACCTGGCTAGCCAACTGTTGCCCCATTGGGATGCACCGATTATTAATGATGTTTTCGCGAAAATTTTCTATGACCTGTTGGGGCGGTTAACGCGGGCCTGGTGTGGCGATCGAGGGGGGACGCTGCGGAATACGCTCCTTTCCCAGGGGGTGAGTCCGGGGATGATCAGCACCGAACCGGCGCGGCAGTTACGCTGGATGGGGGCCTTGGCGGCGGAGCATCAGGATTTGGTGGATCTGCTCTGTGGGGGGGAGCGGGACAGAATTTTAGCGGTTCTGCCGGAGTTTCCTGAGCTTTACAAGGCTTATCAAGGCTATTTAGGGCAATTTAGCGATCGCTGTTTTGATGAACTGAAGTTAGAGAGTCCCACCCTCGCCGATGATCCTTTGCCCCTGCTGCGGGCCATGGGGGCGATGGCCCGCCAACCCCAAAAACCATCGGCGGGGGAAGTTTCTGCAAACCTGACTGCGCACCGCTCACTGCTCACTGCCCCAGGGGCTGACCAGCGGGAGCTATTGCCCCTCCGTCGTCATCTGCGCCGCAGCCCCCTCAAGGCTTGGATCTTAACTGCTGTTTTGCATCAAGCCAGGGTGAGATTGTGCCAACGGGAAAATCTCCGTTTTGAGCAGACGCGGGTTGTGGGCCGGGTGCGGCGTATTTTTCTCGAATTGGGGAAACGGTTGTTTATTCTCGATGTGATCAACCATCCTGAAGATATTTTTTACCTCACCGTTGAGGAAGTGCTCGGATTTGTCCAGGGAACCGCCGTCACCCATCGCCTCAAGGGGTTGGTGGCTCTGCGGCGCAGTGAGTTTGAAGACGATCGCGACAGTCCCCCCCCGCCCGATCGCTTTGCTACCTATGGCATCCCCACCCATGCCGCCAGTTCCCCAACTCCTTCAGAACTTCAGCAAGGAACCGCAACCCGCCAAGGCTTAGGCTGTTCCCCTGGTATTGTGCGGGGGGTGGTGCGGGTGGTGCGGGATCCCCATCGGGAGCCGCCCCTGGGGCCGGGGACAATCCTGGTGGCAAAGCACACCGATCCGGGGTGGATTTTGCTGTTTCCGGCGGCGGTGGGGCTGTTGGTGGAGCGAGGCAGTTTGCTGTCCCATGGGGCGATTGTGGCACGGGAGTTGGGCATACCGACGATTGTGGCAATTCCGGGGTTAACCCAATGGCTGGAGGATGGCGATCGCATTGAGTTTGATGGCAGTACGGGGCGGATTGAGCGGTTATCCCCTGATCCTTAAAGTTTTGTGAATAAACATTCCTAAAAAAGCATATTAATTTAAATCAAGCCCCAGGGAATAATCCGGCTTTCTGAACCCATTACCCCTAGGATCAAGAGGGGAGGGGAAGCGCTCAAACGCCATGATTTTTACTGGGGTAAACAGACCTTTACCCCCGATGGGAACCTTGGCCCTCCCCCATTGCCATTGTTTATCTGGAGGTTTGCATAATGGATGCAGCCGCTTTACTGAAACGCTATGCCCAGGGCGATCGCGATTTTCGCGGTTCTAATTTGCCCTTTGCCAATTTAATTGGGGCACAACTGACCCACGCTAATCTTTCCGGTTCGATGTTGCAGGAAGCGACATTGGCGCGGGCTTTTTTAGAACGGTGTTTTTTGCAAAGTAGCAATCTCAATGGTGCATTTCTCTACAGCACCAATCTCAGTTTTGCCAAGTTGGGCAGTTGTCAACTTTGTGAAGCTGACCTCACCAAAGCGGATCTCAAAGGGGCCTATTTAGCAAAAGCTGACCTGCAAGGGGCCAAACTGAGCGGCGCGGTGTTGAAGTGGGTGACATTATTCCGGGCCAACCTATCGGGGGTGAATCTTTGTGGGGCGAATTTGAATGGGATTAATTTGCGATCGGCGAACCTGAGCGGCGCAAATTTAAACTGGACAAACCTAAGCGGGGCGCGGCTCAGTGGGGCCAATTTACAAGGAGCGCAATTAAATGGCGTCAAGTTGGAAGGGGCTTGGATGAATGGCTTGAAAATCACGGGGGTGAACTTCAGTGGTTTGGAGTTGAGCCATGTCAAGTTAAGCGGCGGCCAGTTGGTGGATGTGGATCTCACTGGGTCAAATTTGAGTGAGAGTCAAATGCGGCGCATTTCTTTAGAGGATACGACCCTGAAGCAGGCGGATCTTCACCATAGTGATCTACGGGGTAGTCAGCTTTGCCAAGCGGATTTTATGAAGGCGAATCTTCAAGAGGCGATTTTGACCCAAGCCAATCTGCAAAGGACGAATCTCAATTTGGTGAATTTGCGCGGTGCGGATTTATCGGGGGCGAATTTGCAGGGGGCCTACCTTTGGGGGGCAAATCTGGATGGGACTTGTTTGCGCGGTGCGGATCTGCGGGGGGCGAGTTTACGGGATGCGAAGCTGAAGGGGGCGGATCTCCAGGATGCGCTGCTCACCGGGACAATGATGCCCGATGGTTCGATTCACGTTTAAACCAGAAAGGCCCCACCCCGACGGCGATCGCCTGCCCCCCAAAATTCTCCCTGATCATCCCGCCCGACACCATGAACACCGCCAAAAAACATATTTTGCGCCTGCCATTGCAGTCGTTGGGAGGGGGGGGCTAAATCCAAACCGGCGGCTAACCCTGGTTCTAAGTTGAGAAATCCTGCTTCCCAATGGAGCCGGGGGCGGGCGATCGCCTCCTCCATCCCCATCCCAAAATCCAAGATATTGGCAATCACCTGGGTGAGCACGGTGCGAATCCGGTTCGATCCCCCCGACCCTAAAACCTGGCTCGGGGTTTGATCTTGGAGAATCATCGTCGGGGCCATCATTGAGGAAAGGCGGCGATTCCGTTGCCATTGGTGGAATCCTTGGGGGTTTAAATCCGCTTCTCCCAGCATATTGTTGACCATAATTCCCGTGTTGGGGATCACATAACCCGACCCCTCGCCGTTGGATGTGGTGGCACTGGCGGCATTGCCCCATTCATCGATAACGCTTACATGGGTGGTGCTGCCCCACTTATTCAGGCCGCTGGCCATGGCCTCTAGATAGGGGGTGAGATGGTCGGCCCCTAGAAATTGGGCGGCAATATCGGGATCGTGAATATGGGCATCATAGCCATCGCTGCGGGCCTGGTTGGTTAACTGCATGGCTTGCACCAAGGCCTCAAGATGGCCGAGGCTCCCCCAAGGCATCGCCCCTAAATCCCTTTGAGCCAATAACTGAAGCGTAAAGGCCAGCAATGCGCCGCCGGAACTGGGGGGCGGGTTGGTGAGGAGGGTATGGCCGCGATAGTTAAAGCGGAGGGGAGCGCGGCGGATCACTTGATAATCGGCTAAATCCTCCCTGGTTAAATAACCACCCTCCTGAGCACAGTCCGCCACCAACTGCGCCCCAATGTCGCCGCCATAGAAGAGATCAATGCCTTGGTGGGCAAGGGTTTCTAGGGTATTGGCAAAATCCGTTTGTAGGAATAATTCCCCTTCCCGCAATAGTCGCCCTTGGGGGGCATAAATGCGGCGGCCTTCGGCCCGGGCCTGCAAAATCGGGGCAAGGACGGTATTAATACAAAAGTCCTGAAAGGCACTGATGGGAACCCCAAACCGGGCGGCCGCAATGGCGGGCTGGGCCACATCTTGAAACGGCAACCGCCCCAATTCCTGCTGTACTGTCCACACCCCTGCTAAGTTGCCCGGCGTGGCCATGGCCCCCAAACCCACATGGAAGGCCTGGACAGCATCGCCAAAGTTGACGGCCATTTCATAAAAATCCAGATCCGCCAAGGCCTTGCCCTCGCGGGGGGTTTGGGTGAAAAAATCGTACAAAACCGGCGCACCCTCTACGGGGTGGGCGAGACAGAATCCCCCCCCTGCGGCGGAGGTGAGGGTGGGTTCCACCACAAAGGAGGTGAGAATGGCGGCGGCGATCGCATCAAAGGCATTGCCCCCTTGGTCAAAAATAATTTGCCCCGCTGCGGCGGTGTGTGAATGACCGGCGGCGATCGCTCCCCTGGTTTTGCCCATAGCCCTTTCTAAAATTTTGCCCTATTGTGCCATACCGGGATTAAGCTTAGATCACCGCCACCGGTTCGCTAGAATACACAGAAGACACATCCAGAATTTTCTATGTCAGTCCCCGATCCTGAATTCCTCGAACGCATCCGCCGCCAATTCGACCATTGCCCCTATCCCAATATCCCTGTTGAGAAGTCCTATGCAAACCAACCGGATACCCTGTATGTTCACAGCTTGATAACGGCATTCTATCGTTGTCACGGCAAGGTGATTGATACCGATGGTAAATTGATTTTAGATGCGGGCTGTGGCACTGGGTTAAAGGCCTTAGCACTCGCCCAAGCCAATCCTGGCGCAAGGGTCGTTGGTGTTGATATTTCGTCAGAATCCGTTGGATTTGCCCAGAAACGTCTAGAGTACCACGGGGCTACCAATTGTGAGTTTCATGTTTTGGCCTTAGAAGACCTGGAACAATTGGGGATGACCTTTGACTATATCAACTGTGATGAAGTTCTGTATTTATTAGATAATCAGGTTGCGGGTTTACAGGCTTTTAAAAACGTTTTAAAACCTGAGGGGATTTTACGAGTTAATCTCCATAGCACCTATGGCCGTAGTAACATGCTGCGATCGCAAAGAGCCTTCAATCGCATGGGATTGATGGACAGTAACCCTGAAGAAACAGAAATTGCCATTGTCCGGGATACCTTCAACGCCATGCACGATCACATTTTGCTTAAGCAGATGATTGGCTGGAATGAGCAAGATTGCCCTGATGAATCAATTTTAGCCAATCAACTCCTTGTGGGCGATCGCGGCTTTTCTGTTCCTGAAATGTTCAATTTCCTCAACGCTTCAGATCTTGAATTTTTCAGTATGGTTGAATGGCGTAAATGGGATATTTACAACCTCTTCAAAGAGCCAGAAAACCTACCGGTTTTTTGGGCAATGACGTTACCAGAAGCCAGCGAGGAAGATAAACTCGCCCTCGTCGAACTCTTTCATTCCATCAACCGCCTCATTGATGTCTGGTGTGGCCATCCCCAATCTCGTCCTGAACCTCGCCCCGTCAGTGCATGGACAGATCCGGATTGGCAGGGGGCGACGGTTTATCTCCACCCCCAATTAAAAACAGAGCCATTCCGGGAACAGCTCTACCACTGTATTAAAATCCTCAACCCCTTTGAGATTAGCCGTTTCCTGCCCGGACTGGGCCTCTCCACCCTTGTCGATGCCACCATGGCCGCTGCCCTGTTTGTGCCATTACTCGAACAGTCCCAAACCGTTCTCGAACTGGTGAACCGCTGGCAAACACTGCACCCGGTGAATCCCGAAACCCTAGAGCCGGTTCCCTTCGACGAGGCTTTTGTGCTCGTGCAGGCCGCCCTGCGTAACCTAGAAGCCGGAACCTACATCCTCTTGGACCATTCCTAAAAAAAAGTGAAGGGAATGATAGGGTGGTGCATAAATCTGGGTACGCTATGCACAGAACCTCCAGAAGCGTTAAAGGAAGAGGACTTATGAAGCCTGAATTTCAAGCCAAATTTCTACAGTATCTCAACAGCACCCGCAAGCAAGATGAGGGTTTCACCCTGATCGAACTGCTCGTCGTGATCATCATCATCGGGATCTTGGCAGCCATTGCCCTTCCCTCCCTTCTCGGTCAAGCCAACAAAGCTAAACAGTCTGAAGCCCGTAACAACGTCGGTTCCATCGCACGGGGGATGCAGGCCTACCAACTGGAAGCAGGCTCCTTTAGTACAGATATCGTCAAACTGGGCTTAGGTCTCAAAACCCAAACCGTCAACTACACCTATGTCATTAAAAAGGAAACAGCTACTCCCCTAGGTGCCGATGGCGCAGCGCAGGACAAATGGCGTAATGTAAACATTTATGCCTTCCCCAGGGTACAAGCCCTGAAAGGCTATGTCGCCATTGCTGCTACCGGTTATTCTGACATCAATAACATAGAATCGGCGGAAGTTACCACCCAAATCGCGGTGTGTGAATCCAAGAAAGCTTGGAATGGTAACGATGCCTGGACGTTTGAGGCACCCAAACAGGATAACAATGGGGTAATTAACTGCACCAGTCAAACTGGCATGAATGGTGGTGATGGTAGTGGCGTCAAAGGCTGGAAAGACCTAGGTGCGTAAAATGTCCACTTAAGCTTGTGGGGGAGAGGCTATCTAACCCCATACCGAGCTTAGGTCATTACTTTACCCTCCCTCATTAGGGAGGGTTATTTTTTCAGAATTATTCAAGATGACTGCCAATCATTTACAAAGCCAAGCCCAGGCCCATGATGCCCAAGGTCAATATCAGCTTGCCATTCCCCTCTGGGAGCAATTGATTCAGGTGGAACCGGAGCAACAGGATTATTATTGGTCTTTGGGTTTAAGTCTGCTCCTGAATGGCCAGGCTGCCGAAGCCCAATCTACTTGGCTCATGGCGATGCTAGGCAGTGATGAGACGGCCGCAGAGGCTTGCCAATGGGAACTGTTAACCTTCCTAGAAACCGCAGCCCAAAACCAAGAAACCAGCGGCCACACAGACCAAGCTTTACAAATCCGGCAACAAATTCAAGAATTGGCCCCGGATCTAGCCCTTAATGCAATTCATTTTTTACGGCTTCGCCTCCAAACAGAAACCTATCAACCGGAGGATCTAACGCCAGTTCTAGAAAGCTTTACGAATCTCTCGCCCCCGATTGATCTGCATCTCTTGAAATTTATTTTCGCCGCACTATTTCAACAGGATGCCTGCAATCCTCACACTTGGACATTACTAAATTTATCTTTGCCTTGGATTAAAGCATCAGGGGAGGGAGATGCCTTTACCCCGCTAATTTTACGCCATGTGGTGGATTTAGCCTATGTTAAGCGTCAACCTGAGCTAGCAGCAAAATTTTGTGAGTTGGGCTTGCTGATTGACCCAAATCATCGCGGATTAACAAGTTATTTACCCTGTTTTTATCAAGATTCTGATCAATATGCTAAAGGCATTGATGCAGCTTATCGCTACTTACATGCTGTTACAAAATTAGCAGATCAGATTGATGCCCATAAAACCTTGATGAAGTCGCTGATCGTCACCGGGGGGCATTGGCAAGAAAGCTGTCAAGTTTTCCAAGATCATCAGCAACTCTTGACGAAAATTATTGCCGAATCTCCCCTTGATTTAACGCTACTCCAGGTTTCTAATCTTTTTAATAGCTACTTTTTTGCACCTTATTTTGCAGATCGTCCTGTGCAAAATCGCCACATGCAAAACCAGATTGCACAATTGTGCTATAAAAACACACAGGTTAATACCCAGAAACGCTTAAATCGCTATCAAAAGGGCCATCGTGAACGCCTTAAAAACCGGAATAATGCCCAGAAACTACGGATTGGCTACCTTTCTTTTTGTTTAAGACAACATTCCGTCGGCTGGCTAGCCCGGTCTTTATTTCAACACCATGACCACGATCGCCATGAAATTTATCTCTATTTAATCACCAAGCCCGATAACCATGAACCCCTTCAGGATTGGTATATTGGCCAAGTTGATAAGGCGGTTAAATCCTTAGATACCAATGCTTTGGCTGAGGCGATCTTTGATGATCAAATTGATATTTTAATGGAATTGGATAGTATTACCATTGACACCGCCTGTAGCACGGTCATGCTCAAACCCGCTCCGATTCAGGTGACTTGGTTGGGGTGGGATGCGTCGGGGATTCCCACTATTGATTATTTTATTGCCGATGATTATGTATTACCGGCCAATGCTCAGGATTATTACCATGAAAAAATTCTGCGGTTGCCCCAGAGTTATATTGCCTGCGATGGGTTTGAGGTGGGGTTGCCCACATTGCGGCGGGAGGATTTAGGGGTTCCAGCGGAGGCGATCGCCTACTACAGCGTTCAAAAAGGCTATAAACGTCACCCCGATACAATGCGCCTGCAATTGGAAATTATTAAGGGGGTTCCGGGGAGCTATTTCTTGATTAAAGGCTCCAATGATACGGAGGATATGGAGCGGGCCTTTTTGATGTTGGCGGATGAGGTGGGGGTAGAGCGCGATCGCCTTAAATTCCTGGCCGTAGACTATAGCGAACCCACCCACCGGGCCAATATGTTAATTGCCGATGTGGTTTTAGATACCTACCCCTACAATGGCGCGACGACCACGATGGAAACCCTGTGGATGGGGATTCCCTTGGTGACTTGGGTGGGGGAACAGTTTGCGGCCCGCAATAGTTACACGATGCTGATCAATGCTGGGGTCACAGAGGGTATTGCCCACAACGCGCGGGAATATGTGGAATGGGGCATCCGCTACGGCACTGATCCTGAGCTGCGCCACGGCGTAAATCGTAAACTCCAGGCCGCTCGGCGCACCGCTCCCCTTTGGAATGGGCGACAGTTTGCCCGCAACATGGAGGCGGCCTATGAGCAAATGTGGGGGGATTATGTGGCGGGAAGTGAGAAGTGGGAAGTGGGAAGTGAGGCAGAATGTTAAATTCTACTCTTTTCTCTCTTCTCTATCCTCTTTCCTCCTCCTCAGATAGTAGCCAGTGAAGAAACTGGATGGCGGAGCATCTTTTTCAGGCAATTTTCCGTCATCATCAGGGATAGCTCAGGGGATTCCCAATAGTCCCCTGCCCTGAGCCATTTCCTATTTCTCTGCTGAAGGATGATCATGGTCAATTTTTCCACAGTGCGATCGCTCGCCCTCTCTAGCCTACTCACCACTGCGCTGCTTTTCCCCGCCGCCGCTGCCCAAGCCGCGCAGGAAGTGGTGATTACCTATGGCTTTTTACGCCATGCCATTCCCGTTGCGGATTTAGCGGAATTTGCCGAAACCGGGAAACAATCCCCCGCCCTTGGGCTATTGGTGGGGTTGAGCCAGCAAAGCCCCGCCACGCTCCAAATGGCCCTAACCCGCACCGTTCCCGTCAATGGCTTGATGATGCAAGGGGCATTACAAACCCGTGAAGGCGAAACCGCTTTAACGGAACTGGGGCAGATTATTCACCCCAATGTGGAAGCGGAACGAGTCCCCGCCCTCCGCACCGCCCTAGGGAATTCCGCCCTCGATGGCCAGGTTTCCCTCTTGGAAGTGATGCAGAATTATCCCCATGATCGGATGTATGTGGATGGGATCAAATTAATGGAGGCAGTGGCCAGGGCTCGGCCCTTGATTGAATCCGTGGGCGATCGCCTCGAAACCGTTCAATCTGTCCTCGGGGCCTTGGGTTTTTAAGCAATGGCTGAAAAAAAGGGCTGAAAAAAGTGATCCAAGGCGGCAATTGTGTCAAAATGTAAAGCGTGTGGATTACTTCTTCGACCCAACAAGCCCTAACCCCTACTGCCCTTGCCCTCGGTAATTTTGACGGCCTCCACCGAGGGCATCAAACCGTCATGGCTCCCATTACGCGGGGGGCCTTGGGGGAGCGATCGCCCCTGATCTCTACCGTTGTCACCTTTGACCCCCATCCCCGCGAATTCTTCTCCGGTCAACGCCGCCCCCTCCTTACCCCCCTTGATGAAAAGGTGCAGCAGTTGGAGGCCTTTGGCATTGAGCAATTAGTT
>RECT01000233.1 GCA_007693875.1 Spirulina sp. DLM2.Bin59 | reverse complement strand
GGTGACTGAGCTTGTCGAAGTCAGGACGGGGCTTTAGACCCATGAATTTTGGTAAGGGTCATGGTGGAGCCTCAAAAACAGCGTGGGCCTCTATTATAGGGTTTTCGTCGTTGGCGGGACGGTGAGGCCGACAAGCCGCGCTAGCGCACCCATGGCCCGCTCATTCTCTGCTGCTGTTCCCACCGTGATCCGTAACCCGCCCCCCGTATGGCGAATTAACGTCCCTTCGGCTTTGAGGGCAGCGGCAATGGCGGCTAATTCGGGATTGCCCCCCTCTCGCAACCGTACATAGACAAAGTTGGCAGCACTGGGAAACACGACAAACGCAGGCAGCGCAGTGAGGGCGGCGATCATTTTTTGCCGCTCGGCCTGTAATGGGGCGATCGCACTTAACAGCAGTCCCCGATGTTGAAGGGCTAATTCTGCCCCGGCTTGGGTGAAGGCGGGGAGATTGTAGGGGAGGCGGACTTTTTCGAGGATTTGGGTGAGGTTGGGATGGGCGATCGCATAGCCCACCCGCAACGCCGCTAAACGAAAGGCTTTGGAGAACGTGCGCAAAATCACCCAATTGGGATGTTGGGGCAGTTCTGCCGCCAAAGTGGTTTGGCTAAATTCAAAATAAGCCTCATCAATCACCACCAAAATCTCCGGGGGCAAACTGCGTAACCAATCGATTTCCCCAGGGGTGAGGGCGTTGGCGGTGGGGGAATTGGGATGCACCATGAAGACGACGCGAACAGGAGCCACCACCTGCGATCGCGCCTGGGCCAAATCCATTGAAAAATCCGCTAACCGCTGGCCCCGCACCACCGGAACCCCCAAGGTTTCGGCAATAATCCCATACATGGAAAACGTCGGCTCTGCCACATAAACGGAGCCTTGCCCCCCTAAACAGGTGGCAATAATCAGGGAGCGAATCAGTTCATCGGAACCATTGCCCACAGAAATCCAATCCGGGGCAATGGCCTGGGTTGAGGCGGATTCATTGACATAGTTGGCAATGCTGGCCTTGAGGTGGTGGTGGCTGCCGTCGGGATAACGGTTCGTGGCGATGGTTTCCTGATAGAGCCAAGCCAGTTTGGCCTTCAGTTCCGGGGGGAGATCCACCGGGCTTTCGTTGGTGTCGAGGATATCGAGGGGGCCGCTGGGTTCACCGCCGGGATGGGGCGTGTAGGCCTGAAGTTGGGTAAGGTCGGGGCGGATGAAGTCAAGCATGGGCATGGCGGATAGGTGCGCTACCGCAGATCAGGACTGTTTCCCATCTTAACCAATGGCGATCGCTTTCTTGGCAGGAGGATCAACATCCCTGGCGACGATTTTGCGCCAATTCTACGGCAAGGGCGATGGCTGCGGCCATACTCTGTTCCCGTGCGATGCCCTGGCCGGCAATATCAAAGGCTGTGCCATGGTCGGGGGAGGTGCGGACAAAGGGTAAACCGATGGTGGTGTTAATGGCTTGGTCAAAGGCCATGAGTTTGACGGGAATTAGGCCTTGGTCGTGATACAACGCCAAATAACCATCGGCCAACCCAGCCACAGAGCGATCGCTAAACCAGGCCTGGCCGGGTTTTACCCAAAGGGTATCGGGGGGGATGGGGCCAATTAATTCCACATCAGGCCGCTGGGTGCGCTCCTGTTCTAACCAAGGGATCAGCCAATCGATTTCTTCTCGGCCTAAGTTGCCCTCCTCGCCACTGTGGGGATTGAGGCCGGCGATCGCCACCCTGGGCCGGGCAATCCGAAAATCCGCTTGCAGACATGACACCAACAGATCTAATTTGCGGGCCATCAATGCTGGGGTAAGGGTTTGGGGAACTTGATTTAAGGGAATATGGGTGGTTGCCAAGAGTGTGATCAGGAGCCATTGGGTATGGGGCGATCGCGCCACAAACAACATCCCGAACCGATCCACCCCGGCCCGCAATGCCAATACTTCCGTTTGGCCGGGGTAATCATAGCCCGCTGCTTGCCAAAGGGATTTAGAAATGGGAGCCGTGACGATCGCTTCAAACTCTCCCGCCAGGGTAGCGGCGATCGCCCGCTCCAAATAGGCAAAACTGGCCGCCCCCGTTGCTGCTGTGCCTTGCCCCCAAGTGACGGGTTCAGCTAAAGGCAGATCAATGATCTCGAAATCCTCAGGATTAGCCAGGGGGGTGATCTGCCGCAATTGGGCATAGGTGGCCTGAAGGTGCGATCGTGATCCCACCAGCGTAATTTCCCCCGCAGCGGGGGGATGGAGCAACGCCTTTAACACCACTTCGGGCCCAATCCCCGCCGGATCGCCCATGGAAATCACTAACCGCAAATTTTGCCCCATTTTTCCCTCTCCTTCAACTCCTGCCATCATGCCACGACTCCATCCCCCTTTGCTTTACAATGGGTTTTTAAGCTCAATCAGCCCTCATTCCCGATTTAAGGAGTTTTAACCATGAATGCCCACGATTTAATGATCAATGCTGCTGTGTTGTCGTTTACGCTCATTTTAGTCGGTTTAGCACTTGGCTTTTTCATTTTAAAACTGCAAGGCGGCGAAGCAGAATAGCATTTTGGGCGGAGGGGCGAAATATGTTTCGCCCCACCCTTTCGCCCCTTCCTGATTGGCAGCATCAAGGAGCGCGGCAATTATTTTATCCATGAAATTCTATGACCACTACACCCCGGATTGAATTTTTTGAAGGCATTGCGGAAGAACTCAGTAACGTGCGGCTCCGTCAGGGAAAAACCTCTGGAATTCGCAATGTGTTGCTGATGTTTGAAACCCTCAATGCTATTGATATTGTGAATAGTTTTACGAAGCGATTTACCGGCACAGTTCGCTTGATTGATGAGGAAGGCGAAATTAGTGCGGTTCCCAGTAATTTTAGCTTTCGGGTGGGAGCCAATGAAGAGGATGATATTTTAGGGGCGGAATGCCAAATTGATATTGAATCGGATCAAGATTGGGAACGGGTGATGCGGTTTCTCCATCGCTATGCTGACGCTAACGGCATGGGTTATGAGGATCGCTAGGTGATGAGTTGTTGAAGCCTGGGGTGGCCTTTTTTCAACAAAAGGGTTTTCAGGCAGTCTGGTGAGATTGGCTCGATGATACAGCTTGTTGACTCATTGCCTAAGATATACCCTCACCCTAAATCCCTCTCCCAGGGCGGGAGAGGGACTTTGAAATCGTTTTGTTTCATTGTTGTGGGGGTAAAAGAGTTTGGGGGCGAAAGGGCTTGGGGGCGAAAGATTTTTCGCCCCTACTTTGGATTTTTGAAGACCCCGAAAATATAGACAAAATATAGATAATTGGAGGCCATGATTTGCGTTATTCCATCCGCCATACTACCACTTACACCTATAGCGATCGCGTTCTCCTCAAACCCCATTTAGTCCGCCTCCATCCCCGTGCGGATGGGGAGCAGCGGGTAGAAGATTTTGCTTTAACGGTGATCCCTCAGCCGGTGGGGCGATCGCCCCTTATTGATCTCGATGGCAACACCTTCACAAAACTCTGGTTCACTGAACCCACAAGCCAACTGGAAATTACCGTCACCACAACGGTAGAAACCCTTTTAACCAATCCCTTTCACTATTTACTCGAACCTTGGGCCATGGAGCTGCCCTGGGATTATCCCAAGGGCCTCCATCATCGTCTTCAGGTGTATTTGGAACCGATCCAAACCCAGTTTGATCCAGAGGCGATCGCCCTTGCCCAAGATCTCTTTATGGACAACGATGGCAACACCTTAAATTTCCTCAACGCCTTAAACCAACAGCTCTATCGCGAATGGGACTACATTCTCCGGGAAACAGGCGCACCCTGGTTGCCGGGGGTGACAGCCCGGCGTAAGCAGGGATCCTGTCGGGATTGGGCGGTGCTGTTTATGGAGGTCTGCCGCAGTTTGGGGATTCCGGCGCGGTTTGTCAGTGGCTATCAGGCGGGCGATCGCCACCAAGACCGCCGCGATCTCCATGGTTGGGTGGAGGTTTATCTACCGGGGGCCGGTTGGCGCGGCTATGACCCCACCCAAGGATTAGTGGTGAGCGAGGGCCATATTCCCCTCTGTGCCAGTGCTCACCCCAGCAACACAATGCCCATTGAGGGGCAAGTTACGCCCCTGCAATTGCCCCGCCAGGAACCGATTCAAACCACAATGGCCAGTGTTATCCATTTAGATTGGCTATCCACTTAGATTGGGTTAGGATTTCCCTGGTGGCAATTGATGCCAGAGCAAACGAGCAACGATTAAACCCGCTGATGCACTCACGAGGATGAGGAGAGGGAGCGCAATGACCCCGGGCAATCCCCCGGAGCGCGGCAGTAAGAGGGGCGGGGCAAGCACCGTTCCCACCACTGTTGTGGTTCCCAACCCCACCGTGGCTGCCACCACCATTTGCTCTAAGGCCTGTTGCTGGCGGGATTGCTCAATCTGCAATAACCCCGTCATCACCCGGAGAGCATCTTCTAACCGACGCAACCCTGGACTGAGTTGATGATAATCCCGCTCCATGGGTCGCAGGTAACGACGGATGGCAAAATTTTTAAACCGCTCTAGATACTGGCTATTTTCCGGCTGATGATGGCTGGGATTGTGGGAATGGTTCAGCTTTGCCACCAGACGGCAGCGGTCTTGATAGCTTTGGAGATCTCCCTCTAGGGTGTGGATGTGGCTCTTGAGTTCATGGAGGGCTGCCCCATATTGGGAGAGGAGAATCAGACCATGGCGGAGGAGGTGGGTGAGCTGCTTGAGGGATAGATTTTCCTGATGAACCTGTTGGTTGACTTGGTGGCAGATTTTCTGAACCTCCTGCCCGTATTGGGTTAGGGTTGTTTTCAAGTCAAGGCTGCGGCTGTGGGCCCAGGTGGCGCGGTGGCGATAGAGGCCCAGGGTGAGGAGGTGATGGTAGAGCTTATCCAGGCGCTTGAGACTAGCACCGAGGTCGAAAATGCAGATGTAGAGGTGGAAATGGTCAGGGTTATCCGTGACCATGCATCCATCCGTGGTCGCGCATTGATCTCCCCCTGGTGGCCGCCACAATTCAAAAAAACTCGCCCCCATCAGTCGCCCCTGACCAATGAGATCCGCCGACCAATTGGGTTCGCTGGTGAGGGCCAGGGCATGGTAGCAATCCTTGGCGATATATTCGGGGTTTTGATCCGCCGCTGCCAATCGCCCCACCAATAACCATGATCGCCCCCAGGCCCCAGGGGCGATCGCACTTTCGGTGATCAATTGCGCTTTAATCCCAGCAAAACAATCAATGGATTTCGCCTGATAAGTCCATTCTGCATCTTCAGTATCCATGCCATTAATTTGCAAGGCATAGGCATCGGGAAAAATGCGCTGATAGATGTAGCCATTTTGAGGCGGGCGTAGCCGTTTTGGCTGTTTATTGCCCAAGGCTTCGCGATCGGCGTGAGCGTGCCCATGGTCTTGGCTGTCGCTGCTGGAGTCACGGCGATCGTAGAGCAATAAATTTAAAGCGGGGTAGACGAGACTGGGGACGTGATCCATGGCAACAGGGTGCAAATCAGCAAGACCCAACCGTAGGGCGGCGGGGGTCTTTAGATCCTTTTCGATTTAAGGAGCCTCAAACCGGAAAGTTGCCTGTAGGTTTTCAACTCCAGGTGGATCTGATCCTGTTCCTGCCCTCCCATAAATGAGTACTACACCGAGGGAATTTGCTGGGGTTCTCCACCATCAACGCCTCCATAGATTTGTCCTAAAATGACTTTAGATGTTTTACTCACTACTCTATGGTTGCCCAAATCCCCCGCCCCGCCGTGACCATCACTTGGGAACCCCTACCCCCCGACTACGTTCTCCCCGATGATCCCGTGGAAAATATTCAACAGCCTTGGCTTGCTGCTGCCCTCACCGAAGCCCTCGATCTCGCCGGCCGCATCACCCCAACTATGCTGATCGGCTCCAACTTTGGCCTTGTGGCCACCGTGAATCGCAATATCACCGTTAAAGCGCCGGACTGGTTCTATGTTCCCCATGCCCAACCCGTTGCCCCCGGTGAAATTCGGCGCAGTTATACCCCTGGTGTCGAGGGCGATCGCGTGGCCGTCGTGATGGAATTCCTCTCCCAGGGGGACAATGGGGAACTTTCCGTCCGCGCCACGCCCCCCTATGGCAAGCTCTATTTTTACGAGCAAGTCCTCCAAGTCCCCACCTATGTCACCTATAACCCCTACGAGCTAACCCTTGATGTTCGCTGTCTCACCCAAGGCCGCTATGAATTGCAAACCCCCACCCCAGAGGGCCGGTTCTGGATTCCGGAGTTAGCGCTCTATCTGGGTCTATGGCAGGGGGAACGACAGAATCAAGATATTTATTGGCTGCGGTGGTGGGATGGTGAGGGCAATCTTTTGTTATGGGGGAGTGAATATCAAGCCCTCGAACGAGAGCGGGCCAATCTTGAACAGCAACGGGCCGAAGAGGAACGCCAACGGGCCGATCTCCAACAGCAACGGGCGGAACGGTTAGCGGCCAAGTTGCGCGAATTGGGCATTGATCTTACGGAAATGTAAATAGTACATTTGCCATTTGAGATCTTGACATTTACTCAATCACCATTAAAAACGATTATTTAAGTCAACAAATGCGGTTTCAGCCATTTTTTTGAACATTAACCATTTCCAGTAAAATAAGTATCTAATATCTACAAATGCGCAAATCTTCTTAATATTGCCTAAAAAATATGGTAAACAATACCCCAGCGGTAGAAAAAACATCAAGTTGATATCGACCCAATGCGAATTTTATTGGTGGATGATGAGGTGGAATTGACCACACCCCTGAGTCGGGTACTCACTCAGGAGGGCTATGGCGTGGATGTGGCCCATCAGGGGACGGCGGGGTTGGCCTTGGCTCAAACAGGAGATTATCAACTGTTGATTTTGGATTGGATGCTACCGGCGCCATCGGGGTTGGAGATTTGTCGCCAACTGCGATCGCAGGGGGATCAAACCCCTGTCCTCTTCCTCACCGCCAAAGATACCCTCGATGACCGCGTCCTCGGTTTAGATGCCGGAGCCGATGACTATTTGGTGAAACCCTTTGAATTGCGGGAACTGTTGGCGCGGGTGCGGGCCCTGTTGCGGCGGTTTCCCGTTCAACCAACCCTCCGGCTCACCTGGGGGGATCTCGCCTTTGACCCCGATAATCGCCTCGCCTACCGGGGCGATCGCCCCATCGAACTCTCAGAAAAGGAAGCGCAACTTTTAGCCTACTTTCTCCAGCATCCCGGCCAAACCCTCACCCATCAACAAATGCAAGAACACCTTTGGGGGACAGGCTCCCCCCCCAATAGCAATGTTTTGGCTGCTTTGGTGCGGTTGCTGCGGCGCAAAATTGACCAAGGGGATGGGGCCAACTTGATCCATACCGTCTATGGTAAGGGCTACCGCCTTGGGGAAGGGCTTTGATTTTCAGTTCAGGCTTCATAATGGGGGGAGTGACCCTCTATTCATTCTGAATGTTGTCTTTGCTGTCATCGGTACCCATTGATGTTTTTTCCCTCCTGGGGGCGATCGCCGGGGTCGGATTGGGGATCCTCATTGGACTGGCCTGGCCCAGAGGACAACGCCCTGCTCTGCTGCCGGATCCCCCCAATCCCCTAGCGGGGGATAGCGAGTGGGTACAAACTCTCTTTGATGCTAATCCCGCTTTTTTCCTCGCCCTCACCCCCGATAGCAAAATTGCGATGATGAACCGCGCCATGCTCACCACGTTGGGTTATGGCCTACAGGAAGTTTTGGGGGCTGATTTTGTGGAATGTTGTATCCCCCCGAACCAACAAGAGGAAATGACCGACTTTCTCCTCCAGGTCAATGCCTCCTTGGGGTTAAGCATTCACATTAGTCAACTCCTAACCTGTAGTGGCCAATTGCTGACGGTGGAATGGCAGGGAAAACCGATTATGAGGCGCGATCGCCAATCCCACGACTTTTGCTTCCTCGCAGGGATGGATATCACCGACCGCCAACGGGCCGAGGAAGAGCTGCACCTCCTCCACAGCGTCACCCAATCCGTCAGCCTCGCCATCGATTTTAACCAAGCCCTAGGGGAAGTGTTAGCCCTACTCTGTGAAACCACGGGCTGGGGATTTGGGGTGGTTTGGGTTCCCAATCATGAGCAAACCCATTTGGCCATCAGTCCTGTTTGTTATTACAATTCTCGGCTCAATTCCGATGAGCAAAACTGTTTTAGCCAATTTTGGCAGACCTGTCAGAACTACCAGTTTGGCCGGGGGGAAGGGTTGCCGGGGCAGGTGTGGCAAAGCCAATTGCCCCAATGGATTCCGGATTTATGCTCATCAGACAAAACCGGGTTAATGGAGCAGGGGATTTGCAATACTGTACCCATTGCCATCGGCGGGCAGATCCGCGCCTGCCTGTTGGTGCCGATTATTGCTGAAGAGCAGGTGTTGGCGGTGTTGGAATTTGCTATGCTCAAGGCCAACCGGGAGGAACCCCGGTTAGTGGATTTGGTGGCCTCGGTGGCGATGCAACTGGGGGGAGTGTTTCAGCGTAAGCGAGCGGAAGCCCTTTCCCAAGCGGCTGAGGCTAAGTATCGGGGCATTTTTGAAAATGCCGTCGAGGGGATTTTTCAATTGGATTGCCAAGGCCGTTACCTCAACGTCAACCCCGCCCTGGCGGCGATCTATGGCTATGAATCCGTAGCTTCCTTTTTGGCCATTCAAGCCCAACAGCCGGTTCCTCCCTACGTTCAACCGGAACGCTACGAAAAACTGCTGTTGGAGTTGCAGATCCATGGGGAGGTGAAGGAATTTGAATCGCAAATCTATCGCCGGGATGGTCGGGTGATCTGGATTTCGGAAAATGCCCGGCGGATCTGTGATCCCATCGGGGCGATGACCCAAAATCAGCCCTTGGTGCGCTATGAGGGTTGTGTGGTGGATATTACCAGCCGTAAGCTGGCGGAGGAAAATCTCCGCTACAGTGCCACCCACGATGCACTCACGGGGTTGTGGAATCGAGCCTATTTCCTAAAGCAGGTTAATCATTGTCTGGCTCAAGCCCAATCTGTACCAGGTTTTGCGGTGTTATTCCTCGATCTCGATGGGTTTAAACTGGTCAATGATAGTTTGGGCCATTGGTTGGGGGATGCGTTGCTGGTGGCGATCGCCCGCCGCCTGCAAACCTGCCTCCGCCCCACGGATACCCTCGCTCGGTTGGGGGGGGATGAGTTCACAATTCTCCTCACACCCCTCGGGATGAGTGACGCGGCCATTACCCTTGCCAACAAAATTCTACGCATTTTGGCTGAACCCTTTGATATTGCTGGGCATCGGGTGTTTACAGGGGCCAGTATTGGCATTGTGCCCCACGAACGCCAATACCATCAGGCGGAGGAACTCCTGCAAGATGCCGATATTGCGATGTACCGCGCTAAGGCCCAGGGCAAAAACCGGGCGGTGTGTTTCAATCCTGGCATGCGCCAGGCGATTATCCGCCGCCAACAATTAGATACGGATTTACGCAGTGCCATCGGGCAGAATCAGCTTTGCCTCTATTACCAGCCCATTATCAATCTGCAAACCGAGCAAGTGATTGGGTTTGAAGCCTTAATCCGCTGGCAACATCCCACCGCTGGCTGGCTCTCGCCGTCGGAGTTTATTCCGATTGCGGAGGAGCGGGGACAGATTCAGGCTTTGGGGGAATGGGTGTTACGTCAGGCTTGCATACAAGGCCGGCTCTGGCGGGAACAATTCCCAAACCATCCCTTGATGATCAGTGTTAATTTGTCCAGTCGGCAACTGAGGCCGGAGTTAGGCGATCGCGTTGCCACCATTTTGGCGGAAACGGGGTTTAGCCCCAAAACCCTGAAGTTGGAAATTACGGAAACGGCGTTGATGGATGACCCCCTAGGGGCGATCGCCATTTTGAAGGGGTTGCGATCGCAACACATCCAACTCTGCATCGATGACTTCGGGACAGGCTATTGTTCCCTGAGTTATCTCCATCGTTTTCCCCTCGATGTGTTAAAAATTGATAAATCTTTTGTTGATCACATTGATCAAAACAGCGAAGATATGGAAATTGTCCGGGCGATTATTGCCTTGGCAAAGAGTTTAGACTTGAATATTATCGCTGAAGGCATTGAATCCACGTCCCAACTGGAAACGCTCCGGCAATTAAATTGTCCCTATGGTCAAGGCTATCTGTTTTTCCGCCCCCTACCGGTGGAAACCGCCACTCAACTTTTAAAAAAATTATTAGCAACCGATGAATCCAGATCAAGCCAAAATTTTCTCACTCCCTAACCTCAATGCGCTTACTTTTGGTTGAAGATGATGAAATTTTGTTACAGACGCTCAATGAAGCCCTGCTCAATCAGGGCTATGTGGTTAATGTTGCCCGCGACGGCGAAGAGGGCTGGGACTATGCCAACAGCTTTACCTATGACTTGATGCTGTTGGATGTGAGTTTGCCCAAGCTCGACGGGATTAACCTCTGTCGGCGGTTGCGGCAGGCTCAGATTAATACCCCAATTCTCCTGTTGACGGCCAATGATGCCAGTGAAGCGAAGGTGACGGGTTTAGATGCGGGGGCGGATGATTATGTGGTGAAGCCCTGTACGATTCCGGAACTACTGGCCCGGATTCGCGCCCTGCTCCGTCGCCAAAGTGATTCCAGTGCGCCGATCCTAACCTGGGGACTGCTGCAATTGAATCCCAGCGCCTGCGAAGTCCGTTGGGATCAGGAAATTCTCAACCTATCCCCGAAGGAATATAACCTTTTGGAGTTGTTTCTACGTCACCCTCGCCAGGTCTTTACCAAGGGGGCGATTTTAGAGCATTTATGGTCTTTTGATGACCCGCCAGGGGAGGAGACGGTGCGGGCCCATATTAAGGGGCTGCGGCGGAAGTTAAAGGCGGTGGGGGCGGATGGAGCCATTGAAACGGTCTATGGCATGGGGTATTGTCTCAAGGCGGTGGAAATGGTGGAGCCGACTCCCTCGGAAACCCCGAAAGCCAAGGCGATGCAGAGCGGTATGGAAAAGCTCTGGGAGCAGTTTCGGGAGCCGATTTTAGCGCGACTGGATCAGATTGAAGGGGCGATCGCCGCTGCCCAAGGGGGCAATTTACCCGATCGCCTCCGTTGGGAAGCGGCCCAAGAAGCCCATAAACTCGTGGGTTCTCTGGGGATGTTCGGTCTGCCGGAGGGTTCTGATCTGGCCCGCCAACTGGAATTGGGTTTAGGGCAGCCCCTCACCGTGGCTCAAGGGGATCAGTTGCGGCAAGTCCTCACGGATTTGCAAGGATTATTGCCGGCCCCGGCTGCGCCCAAACCGGTTACACCCCCTTTGCATCCCTTTAGCCGGGGGATTTCCCCATCCCTCTCCACAGATTATGCCCCTCGCCTCTTGATCATTGACCCCGATCTGTCCCAAGGGGCGGCCCTGGCCACAGAGGCGCAGTTATGGCCGGTGGTGTTGGAATGTTGTGGGGATTGGGAGGAGGCGATGGCCCAAGTGAAGCAGTGGCGCGATCCCCCTGAGGGTCTGAATCCACCGGATGTGGTGATTGTGGAGTTAGCCTTTCCTCAGGGGCCGACAGCGGGGTTAAAACTGCTGAAACAGTTGCGGGATTTACCAAAACCGCCGCTGCTGTTGGTGTTGACGGCAGAAAATAACTTTGGCGATCGCGTGGCGGTGGCGCGTTTGGGGGTACAGGGGTTTTTAATGAAACCCATCACGGCGGCGGAACTGCTCACAACGGTATTTCATCACCTCCAACAACAGCGCCCCCCAGAGGCGCGGGTCTTGGCAGTGGATGATGATCCGGTCTTGCTCAGGGCCATGGCCAGTTTTCTCGCCCCCTGGCCCATTGAATTACAAACCCTTGAAGATCCCCGCCAATTTTGGGCCACACTCCAACGCACAGCCCCGGATTTATTAATCCTCGATGTGGAGATGCCCCATATTAATGGCTTGGAATTGTGCCAAGTGGTGCGCAATGATCCCAACTGGGCCCAGTTGCCCATTGTGTTTTTGTCGGCCAATTGCGATCGCGAGATGCTGCAACGGATCTATCAAATTGGTGCGGATGATTATATTAGTAAGCCGGTGAGTGAGCCGGAGTTAGTGACGCGCCTCTTTAACCGTTTGGAACGCAGTCGCCTCTTGCGGGATTTGGCGGAAAAAGATCCCCTGACGGGGGTGGCGAACCGCTACCGGGCGGAGCAGGATTTTCAGCGGTTTTTTGACCTTGCCCAACAGGAACGGCAGAAGATTTGTTTAATTGTCTTGAAGGTGCGGGATCTGGAAAATATTAATCGGGATTATGGCCATGATTTAGGCGATCGCATTCTCCAGCGGTTTGGCCAGTTGTTGCAAAAAACCTGTTCACGGGAAGATGTTGTTTCCCGTTGGAGTGGGGGGGAATTCATTATTGGCATGTATGGTTTAAAGCGTCGGGAAGGGGAGAAGGTGATTCGGGACATGATTGCATTGTTGGCGGAGGAGATTTTCCTGTTGGAGGGCCAATTAGCGTTAGCAATTCGTATGGAGGGCAGTTTAGCGGTCTATCCTGAAGATGGCAAAACCCTCACCCAGCTTTATCAAGCAGGGGTGAGGGGGGCGAAGAAAAAGGGTTAGCTGATGTAGGGGCGAAAAATTTTTCGCCCCTACCAAGGATGCTGCTTACTACAGTTGGGGAATAAACTGTTCTTTATCGGGAACCTCGGTGTATTCCGCGACGATTTGGCGGAACTCTTCCCCATCGATGGTTTCTTTTTCGATGAGTAGATCAACGAGGCGATCAATCACGACGCGATTTTCGCGGATGATTTGGCGCGATCGCTGGTGGCAATTTTCGGCAATCTCCCGCACTTGGGCATCAATGCGGGTGGCAATTTTTTCTGAATATTCAGACCGGTTCATGAAACCATTGCCGAGGAATACCTCACCGCTTTGATCTTCCAAAGAAAGGGGGCCTAAATCACTCATCCCGAACCGCGTCACCATTTGGCGAGCCATCCCCGCCACCATTTGCAGATCCCCACCGGCCCCGGTGGTGACTTCCGAATCTCCGAAGACTTCCTCTTCAGCAGCACGACCCCCCAAAGCACCGCAGATCCGGGCCAGGAGTTGGGCGCGGGTGGTTAACCCCTGTTCTTCATTGGGCATGAACCAGGTTAAGCCTTGGGCTTGACCCCGGGGAATCAGGGTGACTTTTTGCACCGGATCATGGTCTTTGATCAAAGTACCAACGATCGCATGGCCCACTTCATGGTAAGCAATTAACCGCTTGCTCTTGCTATCTACCAAAGGCGTGCCTTCCATCCCCGCCACGACCCGATCCACAGCGGCATCAATTTCTAAAATCGTGATCGCTTCCTTGCGGCGGCGGGCGGTGAGAATGGCGGACTCGTTGAGGAGGTTGGCCAGATCAGCCCCACTAAAGCCGGGGGTACGGCGGGCGATCGCCTCTAAGGACACATCGGGGGAAAGTTTCTTATTGCGGGCGTGGACTTCCAACACCTTCAAACGCCCCTTAAAGTCCGGCGCATCCACCATCACCTGACGGTCAAAGCGACCGGGACGCATTAACGCCGAATCCAGGACATCGGGGCGGTTCGTGGCGGCAATGATAATAATGCCGGTATTGCCTTCAAACCCGTCCATTTCCGTTAACAGTTGGTTGAGGGTTTGTTCCCGCTCATCGTTACCGCCGCCGATGCCGGCCCCCCGTTGGCGACCCACCGCGTCAATTTCATCAATAAAGATCAAGCAGGGGGCGTTTTCCTTGGCTTTCTTAAACAGATCGCGAACGCGGGAAGCCCCGACACCGACGAACATTTCCACAAATTCAGAACCGGAAATACTGAAGAAAGGCACGCCTGCTTCACCAGCGATCGCCTTTGCCAACAGGGTTTTACCCGTTCCCGGCGGCCCAATGAGTAGCACCCCTTTGGGAATGCGAGCGCCCACAGCGGTAAACCGTTCCGGCTGTTTGAGGAACGTCACCACCTCTTGCAGTTCTTCCTTAGCCTCATCAATCCCCGCCACATCATCAAACATCACATCGGTTTTTGCTTCCATCTGGAACCGAGCGCGGGATTTGCCAAAGTTCATCGCCTGGCCAGGGCCGCCGGGAATATTGCTAGAGCGGCGGAACAGGAAGAATAACGAACCGATCAGCAAGAGGGGGAAAATCAAATTCCCCAAAAAGCCCCACACTGCCCCATCGGTGCGCATCGGGTGGGAATCCAGGGCCACCCCTTTCTCGCGCAATTGTGCCACCAATTCCGGCGCATTACTGGGGAGGTCTACCCGGAGGGTTTGAATCCGGCTATCCAGTTGCGGATCAACGGCTTGGACGATCGCCGTGCGGCCGCCTTCGTAGAGATCCACACTTTTCACCCGACCGGCATCCACATATTCAAGGAAACGCCCATAGGTCATACGGGTGCTGGCGGTGTTGCTGCCGGCATCATTGGCATTGCCGGCAAGGCTACCCTGCCAGAAGAAAAAGCCCACCAAAAGGGCTGGCAATGTCCAAAGTAGGATGATTCTCCAGGAAAATTTCATAAGCTTAACAATCTCTAGTGGATGATCAATGGGCTAGGAGGCCGCCTAGCGCGGCGAAAATCGGGTTTAAAGCAGAATTTTCTATAGAAGGTTGGCAACGATGGCCAAGGTTTCTTAACTAAATTTAACAGAATTCTCAGAATTCCGCCAAGCTCTCCCCGTCGGTGGGCGTTGCTAGGTTATGGTGGGCGTTGCCCACCCTACAGAGCTACAAAGCTACACCGTCGCCAATGCCAGACCGCGAATTTTTTCGACCCAATGGTTAAGGGCAGCGGCATCAATGCGATAGCTGAGGGGATGGGCGATGAGGTGGGCGGTGCTTTGGAATAGCACATCAATTTCAATCAGGCCGTTTTCCTGGAGCGTGCGACCGGTAGAGACCAGATCAACGATCGCCTCGGACATCCCGGTAATTGGCCCCAACTCCACTGAACCGGAAAGGGGGATAATCTCCACCGGCAGATCCAACTGGCGGAAATAATCCCGGGCGCAATGGACAAATTTGGAAGCAACGCGACCATGGGGGGGCAATTCCAAGGAAGAACGGTAGCCACTGGCGGCGGGAACGGCAACAGAAAGACGACAGCCGCCAAAGCCGAGATCGGCCAACTGCGCCACCTCCGGCTGTTTCTCTTGCAGCACATCGTAGCCCACTACCCCTAACTGAGCTTGACCATACTCCACATAAACCGGCACATCCTGGGCCCGGACGAGGAGGGCGCGGGCTTGGCCGGTGGGGTCGGTGATTTGCAGTTGGCGGGTTTGGCCATCGAGGAAGAGGCTGAAATCGAGGCCAACGGCTTGGAACAGTTTAATCGTGTCTTTGAGCAGTGCGCCCTTGGGCAGTGCGATCGTGAGCATGGCAGTTTTACGGCTGATTGCTGAGGGGGGGAATCTTCAGAATACCCTAGGCTGTGGTAGCTTGAGAAAGCGCGATCGCCTCTACGAGCAACCTCCATGGGATACGGCCTAGCATTACAAACCACCACCACAGAACTCGGTTTAGCGAAAGGGACGGGTTTGGAGCCTGAACAGGTTCAGGTTTGGGATTTGGGGCGATCGCTCTCTACGGATCTTCACGATTATCTGCAAAATTTTCTCCCCCCCCAAACTTGGCAGGATTTAGCCTTCATCGCGATCGCCCAAGGCCCCGGCGGCTTCACTGGCACACGCATCGGCATGGTGACGGCCCGCACCCTGGCCCAACAGTTACAGATTCCCCTTTTTGCCTTTTCCACCCTCGCCACTGTGGCCTGGCAATCTGCCCAAGCTGCGGCATTTTCCACGCCTTGGATCGCGGTGGATTATCCCGCCCGACGGGGGGAATTATTTGGGGGGATTTATCACATCACGCCCCAAGGGGTCGAAACTGCCCAAGGGGACGATCGCTACACCCCGGAACAGTGGGAGCATACCGTGGCGACATTCCCCCAACCTTGCCAACGGGTCACGGCTGGGGAACAGTTGGGCCATACAGTGGGGGCATTATTTACCTTGGGAGCAATGGGTTATGAAGGGGGCGATCGTCCCCATTGGGCCCAGGCACAACCCTTTTACGGCCAACACCCGGTATAGGCTGGTCAAGAATTATCATGTCATCATTGAGGAGAGATGCCTAGATTTGTGTAGGGGCGAAAAATTTTTCGCCCGGCGATCGCTCAACCCGGAAACCTGCGCCGCTGACTCCAAACGATCGCCCCCCCTAACCCTACAACGCCAAAAATTGCCACAATGACGAGGGGGAGATTCTCGCTATGGCGAAGGGCGATCGCCACCAATGCCCAGATGAATACCCCCGGAAAAATGGCATCGCGGTAATAAAGGGCGATCGCCCCTCCCAATGCCGTCGCAATGGCCATCATGATGCCAGTCCAGGCCGTGGCCCCTAGCCCCAACTCTGTCCAGCCGGAACTATAGAGAGCCGTCGCCCCATTGACAATCGTCGCCACCGCAATCCAACCGAGATAGAGGCTCAAGGGGCGATCCACACACCAACGCTCTCGCCCCATTGGCATGGGCTGTTGACGGCGTTGGCCATAACTCCAGATCAGGGCGATTAAAATCACCGCCATTGCCACCATTGATCCCCAAAAGAATTGCCCCAGAAAGAGGAAAACCCAACCGATTTGGGCGAGAGAACTGATGATGATGCCATAGCGGACGGGGTTTAAATGGGAGCGTTGGCGCAAGCCTGCCGTAGGCAGATCGCCCCCTCCCGGCAACAGTTGATAAACCCCAAACACCATTAAACCGAGATAAATTAATCCCCAAATAATAAACGCATAATTGGCGGGGGTAATCAGCACCCCGGCAAAGGTGGTATTGGCGATCGCGCCAATGGATCGCCCCCCCATGGGATTAATATTCGACCAAACATTGATCCCAAAAGCAGCAATAATACTGATGAGGGTCAATAGGGGGGCGATCCTCCCGCTCTGAGTTTTGGGGGTTGATGGGTTTACTTCGGGGGGATGCATCTTGGCTTTTGGCATAACTTTACCCTGATTGTATCAATCTCAAAAAGCGAAATGATTGGGGGCGATCGCCTGACGGCTCAACCTGCTCCGTAAAAACCCCGAATCCGACGCAAATCACAACCGTCTGCCAAAAAAGCCTGTTATGATCGGCCCGGAACCGGTTTTTACGCCCATAGCGATTCACAGCTTATGCCATTAACGAATACTGGCAGCATCCTCGCCTCCCTGACGCAACTCACCAAGCTGAATCGCACCAGCATCCTCACTGATCGCGTCAAAGACCTCTCCATTAACGAGTTTATTTGCCTCCTGGACTTCATCACCGCTGAATTTCAGCAGTTCCTGCGGGCATTGGACATGATTAATAACGAAGCTCTAGAAAGTATGCTAGAGCAGGTGATGGATGCGTTTACCCTCAAAATTGGCCAGATTCTCCAAGCCGATCGCACGCTGATTTTCCTTGTTGATAACGAAAGCGGGCAACTGTGGGCCAAGCTCAACGAAACGGATCAAACGGATTCCCGCCATCTCCGTCTGCCCTTTAATGTCGGGATTCCGGGCCATGTGGCGGCGAAAAAAACCACGCTCAACATTGCCAACGTCACTGACCATCCCCTCTACAGCCCGGAAATTGACATGATTCCGGGCTATCCGATTAAAACGATCCTCTGTATGCCCATCGTCAGCAGTGGGGATCAGGTGGTGGCGGTGGTGCAGTTGATCAATAAGGCTGATGGTCAGCCCTTTGATCAGGAAGATGAGCAGCGGTTTCAGGATTTTGCCGATTCCATTGCGATTATTCTGGAAACCTGTCAATCCTTTTATTTGGCGGCCCGCAACCAACGGGGGGCGGCGGCATTGCTCAAAGCGACTTCGAGCTTGGGGCAAAGTTTGGATCTCGATGCGACGCTGAAATCGGTGATGGAGCAGGCCCGCCGCCTGATGAAGGCCGATCGCAGTACGCTGTTTATGCTCAGTCGGGAAACGGGGGAACTGTGGAGCAAGGTGGCGACGGCGGATAGTAGTGAAATGCTGGAAATTCGCATTCCCGCTAACCGGGGGATTGCGGGTTATGTGGCTTCGACGGGGCAGATTGTTAATATTCCCGATGCCTATCAAGATTCGCGGTTTGATCCTTCGACGGATCGCCGCACCGGGTATCGGACGCAAAGCATTCTTTGTATGCCGGTGTTTAATTCCAATGGGGAACTGATTGCGGTGACGCAGTTAATTAATAAGGAAAATGAGGGTAGTTTTAGCAGTTCCGATGAAGAGTTTATGCAGGCGTTTAATATTCAGGCGGGAATTGCTTTGGAAAATGCCAAACTGTTTGAAACGGTGCTGACGGAAAAGCAGTATCAAAAGGATATGCTGCAAAGCCTTTCTGATGCGGTGGTTTCGACGGATTTAGAGGGGCGGATTGTGACGATTAATGATGCGGCGTTGGAGCTTTTGGGGTTGGAGGAATCCCAATTGTATGATCCCAAAATTCGCCCCCTGTGGGAATATAAAATTATTAGCCGGTTTGTGTGGGATATTTTCCCCATTGAACATTTAAAGTTTCGGCTGGTGGATAGTTTGCAAAATGGCGCGAAGCATTATGTGCCGGAGCAGACGTTGCGGGGGGCGATCGCCCTCAGTCGTTCTCTGGGGGAATTTAATGCGGTGTTGGCGATTCCCAGCGAACTGGATCCCCATGCCTATGTGCCTTGGAATGATCCTTTATGTAGTCCAGATCAGTATTTAAGGGGTGATAAAAACCCCAGCGGTAATCGGGCGGATCTCAAACCCTTTGAGCGCAGCGTCAATTTAACCGTCAATCCCCTCACGAATCCGGAGGGGGATGTGCGAGGGGGTTTGGTGATTTTGGAGGATATCAGCAGTGAAAAGCGGATGAAATCGACGCTTTACCGCTATATGAATCCCAGTGTTGCGGATCAGGTGATGGCGGCGGGGGATGACAAGTTGATGGTGGGGGAACGCAAGGATGTGACGATTCTGTTTTCCGATATTCGTGGCTATACGACGATGACGGAAAATTTGGAGGCAACGGAGGTGGTGGCGTTGCTGAATAGTTATTTTGAAACTATGGTGGAGTCGGTGTTTAACCACAGTGGCACGTTGGATAAGTTTATTGGTGATGCGTTGATGGCGGTGTTTGGTGCGCCGTTGCATCTTGATGACCATGCTGGGCTGGCGGTGGAGTCGGCTTTGGATATGCGCCATCGGTTGGCGGAGTTTAATCAATCGCGGCTGTTTAGTCGCCAACCTCAGATCCGGTTTGGTATTGGCATTAGTTCGGGGGAGGTGGTGGCGGGGAATATTGGTTCCCAGCGGCGGATGGATTATACGGTGATTGGGGATGGGGTGAATTTGAGTTCCCGGTTGGAGAGTTTAACGAAGGAGTATGGTTGCGATATTTTGATCAGCGAATCGACTTACCGGGCTTGTCGGGGAGAGGAGCGGCTGTTGGTGCGGGAGTTGGATTTAACGCGGGTGAAGGGGAAGAGTAAGGCGGTGAAAATCTATGAGTTGATCGATCGCCGCCCTGATCGCCTTGATCCGGTGTTGTTGGATTTTTTGGAACTGTACCACCAGGGGCGGGAGGCTTATTTGGAGCGGAATTTTCGGGGGGCGATCGCCCATTTTGAGCAGGCGGCTCAACTGCGGCCCCGGGATACGCCGATCACGATCCACCTGCACCGTTGCGCCCGTTATCTGGAAAGCCCGCCGCCGGAGGAATGGGACGGTATTCATACGATGCTGACGAAGTAACTCCGGCCTTACCGCTTGTTCAAAAAAAAATCTGATACAAAATTCGGTCAGGCAAAATTCAAGATTTTTGGGGATGCGTTTGCCAAACCCTGATCCGCCAAGAACTAAAGTTCTTGGCTCATAGCGAAAGTGGGCTGAAGCCCACTCCAGAACCCGTTTTAACGGGTTTTCGCTATGAGGCGGGGATTTCAATCCCCGACGGACTGGGCGGAACCGCTGCAAT
>RECT01000421.1 GCA_007693875.1 Spirulina sp. DLM2.Bin59 | reverse complement strand
CCTGGGACTCGAACCCAGAACAAATCGGTTAAAAGCCGAGTACTCTACCATTGAGCTAGCGACCCATGGGGGAATCGTGTTTTGAATGCACGATTATTGAATATAGCAAGTTATCTTGAAGCTGTCAAGTCTGTTCTTAACCTTTAAATTTTCCATGGCATACTGGGGAAACAGGCTGTCTAGGGCTGTACTGATCGCCGCCCAACCATGGTTAAAACAAAGATTAAAACCAAAAAAAGGGGGAAGGGCAAAACATCACAACCCAATGCCCCCCTACTCACCCCCAAAGAAATTGCCGCCCAAAAACGGGCTGCCAAGGCCGCCCGCCAGAAAATCATCCAGGTCAACGGGGCTTGCATCGGTTTCTTGGTGCTCATCGGTTTACCCCTGATGCTGATTAACGAAAAAGCGGGTTTAGCCTTGGGAGCCGGTGTGCCGGTGATGTACTGGTCCTATATGTTCCCCCGCTCCGCCCTCTGGTTGTTCCTGATCTATATGCCCTTTAGCGGTACCGTGATTTACCAGTTTGTGGGGGGTAATGCTTTGTTTAACCTCGCTAAGGATGCCTTTTTCATCCCCGCCTGTGTTGCCCTCATTCAAGAATGCAAACGAGAAAACAAACCAATTTTCATCAATAAGGATCTCATCCCCACCCTCGGTCTCCTCACCCTCTGCGCCACCCTCACCCTCCTCGTGGTCAATGGGTCAATGCAGTTTCTCCTGCCCCTCTGTGCCAATTTGCCCAATAACGGTCGGGGCGCACTGTGTAAAGATGGCCAACCGCTGCTCCAGGGAATTTTGGGGTTAAAAGTCCTGATGGGCTACATTCCCCTCGTTTTCTGCGCCTTCTATTTCGTTCGCAACAAAAAGCAACTGCTGTGGCTCTGCCGGATTCATCTCCTCCTGGCCCTGCTCTGTTGTGGCTTGGGCCTGTTGCAGTACCAGATGCTTGAAAGTGGCACCTGTGAGGGAACCCGCAATGAGGTGGGGGATGCCTTGTTTAAAGCGAGCGTCGAAGCAAAATGTTTAGTGGGGGGTTCCCTTGGCTATAGCCCTTCCCAAAATTTCGTCCGCTTACCGGGAACCTTTGCCTCCCCTTGGCATTGGGCTTGGTTCCTGATTTCCAACAGTGCGATCACCTTCACCACTGCCTTTTGTGATACCTCTCTGTGGTGGCGGTTGGGGGGGTTGGTGGGGATGGCCCTAGTGTTTGTCAATGCGGTGGTTTCTGGGCAGCGGATTGCTTTGGCTCTGGTGCCGGTGGTGACGATCGCCCTTTTGATCCTCACCGGCCAGGTGGCGAACTTAAAACGCTTTTTACCCATTGGGGTTGGTTTGGGCATTGTGCTGATGATCGTCATGGCCAACAACCCGGAAATTGTCCAAGAGCGCATTGATAGTTTCCAGAGCCGGGCCGAAGCTGCTCCCCCCGAAGATTTTATTCTGGGGCAATTTCAATGGGCGATGCGGGAACAACGGGGCTTTTTAGGTCGGGGACTGGGCAAGGCCACCAACTCGACCCGCGTTTTTGGTGCTACGGCCCTCACGGAAACCTTTCACCCCAAATTACTCTATGAAATGGGGTATCCGGGGATGATTGCCTTTGTTCTCCTGACCAGTAATATTAGCTGGGTGACTTTCAAGGTGATGCGATCGCTCAAAACCGCCAGCATCCGTAACTTCGCCTCCAGTTTTTGGGTCTTCATCCTGATCATTAGCTTTTTCCCCTACTGGTATCCCCTCGATACCGATCCGGTGGCGGTGTATTACTGGCTGTTCATCGGGGTTTTGCTGGCTCTCCCCAGCATTGATGCCCAGGAGCAGGAGGAACTGAAAGCGGCGGAGGCAGAGGAGTTATTGCATCGGAAGGGGAAAGGGAAACGCAAACCACCTTAATGGAATTGAGTAAGCATCAGGAATCATGGTAGATCGTTGTGGATCCTATCCTTGTGTGGCTTGAGGGCAGGATAATGGCGATCGCCTATTGCCCACTGTGAGAGCGTTCAAGTTTTAAGGAGCAATGCTGTGGCGTTACCTTCGATCTCGGTGATTATCCCCACCTACGGCCGTGAGGGCCCCTTAAAAAACTCCATCGCCGATGTGCTCAAGCAGGATTATCCCGACTTTGAAGTGATTGTCGTCGATCAGACCCAGCAGCATACGCCCCGGGTCGAAGCCTATTTACGCCAACAGGCCAACTTGGGGAAAATTCGCTGGTTTTCGGTGCGGTGGGCCAATTTACCGGGGGCGCGGAATTATGGTGTACGGCGGGCAAAGGGGGATATTCTCCTCTTCATTGATGATGATGTGCAAATTCCCCCCGGCTATCTAGCGGCCCATGCCCGCAACTACAAGCGTCTTTGGGTGGGAGCCGTAGCGGGGCGAGTCTTTGACCGCATGAAGCTGGCGGATGCCAAGCCGGGGTTAGAAATTGAGGACCTTCCCCCTGAAGCCAGTGATCCCGGCATTGCCTGGTATCACTTGGATTTAGTGCATACCATTAAACCCCAGCGGGTAATTTCCGCTAGGGGCTGTAATATGTCCTATCGCCGGGAAATTTTCACGAAATACGGCATTTGGTTTGATGAACGGTTTCGGGGATCAGCGGTGCGGGAAGAATCAGATTTTTGCCTGCGCATTCGCAAAACCGGCTATCACATTTGGTACGACCCGGAGGCCTCCCTCGTCCATTTGGGGGAAGAAACCGGCGGCTGCCACGATATCACGACGCGATCGCTCCAATACCAGGTGACGTTTTATCACAATCACTTTTTGATGGCTCAAAAAAACCTCACCCTTGATCAACAGCGGCGACTCTATGCCAAACTGTTTGATTGTCACGTTCTTGGCCATCCCCCCTGCTATAAGAGTGGTTCCCCCTTCAAGGTGTTCGTCCGGGGTGTTTTCTATGTGATCGGCTTCCTCGATGCGCTCAAAACCCGCCTCACCGCCTTTAGTCCGAAGGGACAGGTTTATACGAAACTGGATCAGGAGTTAACGAATCAGGAAGGGGCGATCGTGCCATAATTTGCTCAAATGCGCATTCTTATCGTCAGCCATTCTTATATTGTCGATCTCAATTGCGAAAAGTTGCGGCAACTGGCGCAACTTGATCCCCACAATCAAGTGATGGTGGTGGTTCCGCAGACTTGGCGGCCTGGGGGGGTGCAGAATCGGCTCATTCAGGCACCGCCTTGGCAAGATGGCAACTTTCAGCGGTTGCCGGTGGCAAATTTCAGCCAAAATAATCAAGCAGCGTTAATGTTTGGCTGGCCCATTGTCAAAATTTTGCGCCAATTTCAACCGGATATTATTCAGGTGGAACAGGGGGCCAAATCTCTGGCCTATGCTCAACTGATTACCCTGAGCCGGCTCCTTCGGCTCCGGGCTAGTCATTGCCTATTTACCTGGTGGAATTTGCCCTATACCAATAAATTTCCGATTGATTGGATCGAAGGCTACAACCTTGCCCATACCGATGGTTTAATTGCGGGGAACCAAGATGGGGTGAATATTTTGCGCGACCATGGCTATCGGCGGGCGGCCACGGTCATGCCCCAATTGGGGGTTGATGAAAGGCTTTTCAAACCGCAGCCGCAACCTGAGTTGCGATCGCAACTCAAAATCGCCCCTGGGCAATTTGTTGTTGGTTTTGTGGGGCGGTTTGTGGCAGAAAAGGGGATCTTGACGTTGCTGGATGCCCTAGCAGGGTTGCGGGATCAGGATTGGATTTTGCTATTGTTGGGGCGGGGAGAATTGGCGGCAACGATCCGCAGGAAGGCGGCAACATTGGCCATGGGCGATCGTCTGCGGTGGGTCGAGACTGTCCCCCATGATCAAGTGCCGGACTATATCAATATGATGAATTGCCTGGTGTTGCCTTCGGAAACCACGCAACAGGTGAAAACCTTAACCGCTGTGGGTTGGAAAGAGCAATTCGGCCATGTGCTCATTGAGGCTATGGCCTGCGCTGTGCCGGTGATTGGCTCCGATTCGGGGGAAATTCCCCATGTGATTGGTGAGGCAGGGTTAATTTTCCCCGAAGGGAATGGGGAGGAATTGGGCGATCGCCTCCGCACCTTGATCACCTCCCCCGATACCGCCAAAACCCTAGGGGAAAAAGGCTATCAGCGGGCGATGACCCACTACACAAACCGCGCTCTGGCTGAAAAGCAATTGGCCTTTTATCGACAGATTAGAGGGGATTGATGGATCCATTGAGAGATTTCTGCGCCTGGAGTAGCGCTACGCTGCTGTTGCTCTTGCCCCTTCCCGTCCTCAGTCAGACCCTCCCCCCGCAGACCACTCCCTCGCCCGCTCCCACGCCCCACTTCCCACTTCCCAATCCCCCCACCCTCGATCAACCTGCCCAACCCCGTGCTGCCTCCAAGGTGCAATGTGTCATCAACACCGCCACCGATCCCCAAACCCTGTTAGCCCCCATCCCCACCGCTCCATCC
>RECT01000242.1 GCA_007693875.1 Spirulina sp. DLM2.Bin59 | reverse complement strand
GCAAGCCGGTGGTCGTCCCGACCGACGGTGGCGGCGAGGCGATCGCCATCCACCTCAATGCGCCCCTGATTCCCGATGGCATCTCGAACATCAATCTCCCCCGCCAACACCACTAAACCTGCCGTGGTGGGAATTGTCAGATCGGTATTTTCCAGGTAAAGATTAGTCCCATCACTTTTAGCCCCCGTCACATTGGGGCTACCGGTGAGCAAAGCGGGCAAATCTAAGGCCGTAATCTGACCCGATGCCCCTAAATTTTGCGTATCCACCTCTAAACTCAGCAACATCCCCGGCTGGCTAATCCGCACATAGTGGGAATCCGGCACACCCATCACCTGCACCGTCCCACCAGGGGCCGTTAACGTTCCCGTGTTCAAAACCGTGCGGCCCGTTAACCCCAACTGCTGCCCAGGCTTGACGGCCAGATTGCCACTGTTAATCACCGCGCCGCTATCCGTGGAGCTGAAATGAAAACCGAGGGGATTACCGACTAAATCACTATATTGATTATTTTCGTAGGCAAATAATGTCCCATGGGCAAATTCCATGGCCGTGGCCGTGGTGGCAAAAAAATTCCCCGGTACATCCAGGCGAGCATCGGCCCCAAAGACAATCCCCGCCGGATTCATCAGGTAAAAATTCGGACTCCCCCCCAAAACAGTCAAGAGACCGTTAATTTGGGAGGGATCGCCACCGATGACGCGGGCAAAAATATTCTGGGTGGTGGGGTCAGCGAGGAAGGTGGCCACCTCAGCGGCGGTGAGGCCGAACTGCTGGAAACTGTGGAATAAGTTGCCACTAACCGCCGTTCCGCCCTCAATTTGGTAATGATCTCCCGTTTGCAAAACGGCGGTTCCCGTGCCATCGGTGGCGGGAATAATCGATTGGCCATGGGCGGGTAAGACCATCCCCCCCAAGCCACTCAAAACAGTACAGGCCGTGAGACTCGATAACCACCATTGGGGTTGAGGGGGGGCAGTGGGGGCAAGCCGCGATGAGCAAAGCTCGGTCGGAGACCATCGCGCCATGACCGCCCCTGGCTCTAATCGATGAAAATGCGATCGCACCATACCCCCTCCCTGTCCTAGACAGCTAATTCACAAAAGGTGCGGGGGCAACCTCACAGAGTTGAACAGAATTGAGCAGTGTAAACCAAGGCTCCGTCGGCCGGTTGCATTGAGCCTCAATCAAACGTTGCCAATTCTCTCCCCCACTCTTGCCACTGAAGGCATTGCCCTGGCTAACCCGCCGGGCTTGGGCATACTGATGGAGGGGTTCATACCACAACCCGGCTGCGGCATAGGCAGCGGGGTTTACCCCGGGATCAATCCCCTCAACCTTTTGGGCGATGGGGTCTTGGGGATCTAAACGCTGCATCCAAGCATCCACGGCAATATTGGCGGCAGGATCCCGGGAATCAAAGACCAAGCTGACATACCAGTGATACAGTTCCCCCTCTTGCAGCCCATAATCTTGAGGTAGGGCGAAACTCATGATGCCACTTTGGGCAGGAGCCGCCTGCTCGAATTCATGGATTAATTCCGTATCCTGCCCGGTGGCCAAATCATGGCGATAAAGGGAGAACTTAATCGCCTTCGCATGGGAAGCCGGAACATAGGCATAAAACTCTGGCCGTTCTGAGAGGGTCAGCGACAGCCCGGTTGGGGGTACGAGTAACCGCAGTTGAGACAAACTATCGGGCAGACGCGAACCGCCATCATTAGCGGTTTCCGGTGCGCCACGGCGAGGGGGGGTGAAACTCTCCCGCGTACCGCCATCGGTGGCACTGTTGGGTGCGCCCCGACGAGGGGCAACAAAGTCACCCCTTGTACCGCCATCGGTGGCACTGCTAGGCGCACCCCGGTTGGGAGCGACAAAAGTCCCGCCCCGGGTGCCGCCATCAGTAGCACTGCTGGGTGCGCCCCGGTTGGGGGGATTAAAGGTTTGGGCAGAACTGGTTGCCACAACTCCAAAGAGATGGGTGCTCAACACCACCGAGGAGAGGGTAGCCCAGGTTTGCCAGGAACGAAAAAGACGACGAGATCTCATAATTGTGAACAAAAGCTCCTGATAAAGAGTTACAGGGTGAAACGCCGGCCTCAGTCCATCGCTTTACCAAGAGCTAGATCTGGTCAGACGAGCGAGGGGCTATTTCCCTCTTCATCAACTCTCAGGCATTGTCAGGATGATTACGGCGTTATATTTTCTTATTCCAATCCTAAGGCACAATTCCGAACTCCGTGAAAGTACTTGCAAAATGCGATAAAATGGTTATCCCGAAAAATTGTCAGGATACCCCTTCACTGTAGCCTTTTGTCCGTGATCACTTCAACCGCAAAATCATGGATTAACATCCGCATAGTTGGAGAAACGGAGCGATACCAGTCCTAGTTGATCCTGCTGTTAAGATTGCCGCACGAATAAACCCCCCTGAAACAGGGGGGTTAAGCAAAATATACGGGCTGGCTGGGTTATTGAATCACTTCAACTTTTACCGGAGCAACGCCACTGCCAATCATGCCGATCGCCCCCGCTGCGGCCCGGGAGAGGTCAATCACACGGCCACGGGTGAAGGGCCCCCGATCATTAATCCGCACCACCACCGATGCACCCGTGCGCATGTTGGTGACACGAACCCTTGTCCCAAAAGGCAAGGTACGGTGAGCGGCGGTCATGGCGTTTTGGTTAAACCGTTCACCGCTGGCACTGCGGCGGCCATGGAAACCCGGGCCATACCAAGAGGCAATCCCCTCCTGGAGGAATCCACCCACAGACCGGGCGGCGACGGTGGTTGTCCGGGGTTGAGCTTGGGGACGGGCAATGATGTTGGCCATGGCTAAGGGGCCAGCTCCCCCCACTAGACGACGGAGGCGGTTGGTAACTTGGAGAGCATCTTGATCCCAATTGCGGGTGCTGTCGGGCAAAACGTGCTGGGTATCAATGGGGGCGATCGCCTCTTCCCCGCGCATCACCCAGTAAGCCTTAGCTTCACTGTTCCATTTCAACGTCAGTTCCGCCGCTGTTTCTGGCGGAAGTTGGTTGATTTTGTAGGCAACTGCGGCTGCCCTTGCGAGGGGGTGGTCTGGGGTGGTGGCAATTTCACCAGAGAGCACCTGATTGGGGGTAATAAAGCCGGTGTCGAGAGATGCAGCGTTGTCCGACGGTTCGGCGAGAAAGGTGAGAACAGGAATATTGCGGACGTAGAGCGTTGCAGCGGTAGATGTCCCTACGGTATGGGGGAAAAGCGTCGTCAAGGGCGCAGCCATGGCCATCTGGGGCCGTCGAGGGGAAGCCGTTACAGCACCATCGTTAACGGTTGCTGAAGATTCAATCGCAGCCAAAGTTTCAGAAGTTTCCGCAGCATGGGCTGCATCTGTGGGATCATGGGCTTGTTCGAGGGTTTGGGCGGAGGCGATCCCCGCAGTGCCTAACAAGGTGGTTAGGACAGTAGCAGTAACGCTACTCATAAATTGCTTAGTCATAGGCGTTCACAATCAGGTCATTACGCAATCTGGCCAGACAAATAGCCACCGTGTTGTTCAAAACAGGGCGACGCGCCGCAATGTTGAGAACTGCCACAGCCTATCATGAATTTTTGTGACGGCAAGGGGGGTAGCAGCGGTCTTCGCCTTTTAAGGGTCGTAATCGGCCAGTTTCGGAATTGCCCGTGAGGGGTTCAAGCCCTTACCCCGTCCAATTTTCCTGGTTTAGAGGATCAATGGTGCTGGGGAAAGATTTAAAATTCTAATCATTGTGATTTTTGGGAAAATTTGGGCAAGATTTTCCCTCCCCAGCTCTCTCAATTTTTTTGGCCCCCAACCCCTAAAATAACCACAGGATTCCGTTGATTTTTGAGTATTTATGGATTACAAAGAAGCCGGTGTAGATGTGGTGGCGGGGCGTTCCTTTGTGGAGCAAATTCGTGATGATGTGCAAAGCACCCAACGCCCGGAAGTCTTGGGGAACCTGGGCGGGTTTGCCGGTTGTTTTCAATTGCCGACGGGCTATCGTGAGCCGGTGCTGGTGTCAGGAACCGATGGGGTGGGGACGAAGTTGCGCATTGCCCACAGCGTCAATCAACACCACACCGTCGGCATTGATTTAGTGGCGATGTGTGTCAATGACATCTTGACCACGGGGGCCGAACCCTTATTTTTCCTGGACTACATTGCCACGGGCAAACTGGAACCAGCCCAATTAGCCCAAGTGGTGGCGGGGATCGCGGCGGGTTGTCGGGAAAGTGGCTGCGCCCTGTTGGGGGGAGAAACGGCGGAAATGCCCGGTTTTTACGGGGCAGGGGAATATGATTTAGCAGGGTTTGCTGTGGGGGTGGTGGAAAAGGGCGATCGCCTCGATGGTTCCCAAGTCCAAATCGGGGATATTGCCATTGCCCTCCCCAGCCAGGGGTTACATAGTAACGGCTTCTCCCTCGTGCGCAAAATTATCGCCACCCAGGGCTATAACTGGTCAGACTCCATTGCTGAATTAGGGGGAACCTTGGGGGAAATTTTCCTCACCCCCACCCGGATCTATGTGCCCCCCATCCGGGCCGCCCTCAAAGCCGGTCTTGAAATCCACGGCATGGCCCACATTACCGGCGGCGGCCTGCCGGAAAACCTGCCCCGCTGCCTCAATCGCGGCCAATCGATCCGCGTCGATCGCCATACCTGGGAGATTCCCCCCGTCTTTCAATGGCTCGCGGCCCAGGGGGACGTTTCAGCGGCGGCGATGTTTGACACCTTCAATATGGGCGTGGGGTTTGTGGTGATTGTCCCAGCGGCCGCTGTTGAGGAAACCTTAGCCCATTGCCAAAGCCAGGGTTTAGCCGCCTGGGTGATGGGTGAGGTGATCCTCGGCACAGGGGAATTGGTTTGGGGTTAGACCCGACGATCGGTTCAAGCTTCTGATCATCCCGTTAGGGCAGGGGAGTCAAAGGCTAGAATGGTGATTATTGTGATCCCGTTCGAGGACAACCCAATGTTTGGATTTATGCAAGCGGTTTTAATCGGCATTGTCACTGTGACCTACATCTGGGGCGTATGGCAGTTTTGGCGGGGCTATGGCCGCACCAACTTTCAGCCCAGTTTGTCGCAAAAAGTCACCCTCGCTCTGCTGTGGCCCGCCCTCTTGGTGATCAATAAATCCTATCGGAAAAACTTCCAAAAAGCCCTACGGGGCTAAACCCGCAAAAAAGGGCGATCGCCTCCCCTCAGGGCGATCGCCGTTCCTCGGATTTAATGGTCAACCTCTTAAGCATCATTGCCCCGGTCTTGGGCCGATTCAAGGGCATACTGAGCGACCTGTAGCGTATAGCGGGCCTGCTCAACGGGGGTTAAGGATTGCCAATCAGCCGAGCTAGGAATTGCCGCCATGTCGCTGCGCATCGCATAGACTAAAGGCCGCGCAAACAGGTTTAAATCTTCCAAAGTCCAATCCTTGAGCAGGGGGCGGACACATGCCACCAACTGCTCCACCGGGGAAAGGCTGCTCGTGGCTAATTTTTGGGCTTGGTTGGCAATTTCCTGAAGCCAGGCCGCTGGAATTGTTTGGGCAAATCGACGCTGTAAAGCTTGCTCTACCCCCCGAGGGGCCCAACAACCATCCAACTGCTTAAAAAAATTCTCGGCGCGGCTCTCCCACTCTTCAGCAGGCAAATCAAATTCTTCCACCGCCGCCTCAACGGCGACAAAATAATCATCTGCTCTGGCTGGGTTCCAAGGATAAAGCTCTTCTGTCGTTGTCAATTGATCGAGCAATTCGCCCTCAGTTTGAGATTGGCGAGCGGTGTGAGCTTGGTCGGTTTGAGGGGTATGCATGGGTTCTTCTCCCGTGGTCATCCAAATTTGAGGATGTAAATTGTCGTCTTGGGGGGATCTACACAACGGGATCGCACCGTTCCGCAGCCTTCAAAAGTTTTTTTAAAATTAATCTCTCAGAACGGACTCAGTATGGGCCGTTTCCATTGCCCTTGGCAAGTTAGGCTGTGGGGTTTGTTAGGCTAGGATGACCGAATTTTAACCCTGCCCCTGCCTGTTATGCTCCAACAAACCACCCTCAACCTGATCGCCATTGGTGTTTTTCTGATGGTGTTGTCAGTCCTCCTCGGGCCACTGATTCAACTCCCCGCCGCCGTTCCCGCTGTGGCCACCCTGAGTTTTATGGTTTTGTTTGCGGCGGATACCCTCGCTTGGCAGGGGCGGGGGGGGAATTTATTAGTAGATGGGGTGGCGCGGCTTTCCCCCCAACACCGCGATCGCGTCCTCTACCATGAGGCGGGTCATTTCCTCGTGGCCTATGCCTATGGTCTGCCGATTACCGGCTATACCCTTTCCGCCTGGGAAGCTTGGCGGCAGGGGAAACCGGGCTTTGGGGGGGTGGAATGGACACCGACGGATGGGCCGGGCGATCGCGCCGGGCCTGTGCTCCAAAAACAATGGCTCGATCGCTTCTGTATTATTGCCATGGCCGGCATTGCCGCCGAGCGGCTACAGTATGGCAGCGTGGAGGGGGGCAATGATGATCGCCAACAGGTGAGCCAAGCCCTCATGGCCATGGGTCAACCCCAGCAACAGGTGGCGGCCAAACAGCAATGGGCAGAATTGCAAGCTAAAACCCTGATCCAAAACCATCAAGCCGCCTATGAAGCCTTGGTGACGGGGATGCGATCGCGCTCCTCCGTAACGGATTGTTTACAATTACTGACGACCTCAGGCTTAACGCCACTGAACGAATTGCAATCCTGATGAATGTAACCCTTGAGCAGATCGAGTTTTTTCTCTTTGTTGCCGCCGTTGTGGCCATGCTGGCCCGACTGATCAAAATTCCCTACACCGTGGGGTTAGTCATTGCCGGCATTGCCCTCGCCTTTGTTCCCTACAGTAATGGTATTGAGCTTTCCAAAGACTTAATTTTTGTCATTTTCCTCCCCACCCTTGTCTTTGAAGCCGCCTTTTATATTCGCTGGCCCGCCCTCAAGGAGGATTTCCTCGTTGTTGTCACCCTTGCCACCGTGGGTGTACTCCTCTCCGCCGCTGTCACCGCCTCCGCCATGCATTATCTAGCCGGTTGGCAATGGCAAATTGCCCTGGTGTTCGGCATTTTAATCACCGCCACCGATCCCGTTTCCGTGATTGCTACGTTTAAAGAAACCGGTGTCAAGGGACGGCTCAAACTGTTGGTGGAAGCAGAAAGTTTGTTTAATGACAGCACAACGGCGGTAGCCTTTGGCGTCGCCATTACCCTAGCCATGGGTCAGGGCATTGATCCCGCCAGTACCCTGGGGGTGTTGGGCCTCTCCATTGGTGGCGGCATTTTGGCCGGTGCTGCGGTGGCGGGGGGCCTATTGTTATTGGCGGGGCAAACGGAAGATCCCCTGGTAGAGATCACGTTAACCACCGTGGCGGCCTATGGTTCCTTCTTCCTCGCTGAATATTTTGATGCCTCTGGCGTATTAGCCACCCTCACCGCTGGACTGATGATTGGCAATCTGGGCCCCTTGGGGGCTATTTCCACCGAGGGGCGTAAATCCGTGGAATCCTTTTGGGAATATGCGGCTTTTGTGGCCAACTCCCTGATTTTTCTGCTGATTGGCGTTCGGGAGTCCCACGAGAATTTTGGCCTGTTGCTGGTACCCATTGGGGTGGCGATCGCCGCCGTCCTCTTGGGCCGGGCCACCGCCATCTATCCCCTCTGTGCCCTCTTTACCCCCTCCGGCCTGCGGGTGAAAGCCACCCATCAACACGCGCTCTTTTGGGGCGGGCTGCGGGGGGCGTTGTCCCTCGCCTTGGCCCTAGGATTGCCCTTGGATCTCCCCCATCGTTCGGAAGTGATCACCGTAACCTTTGCCGTTGTCGCCTTTTCGGTCTTTGTTCAAGGGTTAACGATGAAGCCCATGCTCAGAGCTTTCGGGGAAATTCCTCCCCCCCATGGAGTCCTAGAATCAGCATCCTCCTCACCCCAGCCAAAAAACGGATAAAATTGCCCTATTGCCCTAGGGCAATTTTCATCAACTTATTCAGGAGCAGCGGTGGCCTCAGCATCTTCCTCCCCCTTGGCACGAACGCCTCTTTTTGACCTGATCACAACCCAAAATCCCCGCCTCACTCCCTTTTCCGGCTGGGAAATGCCGGTGCAGTTCAGCGGCTTAAAGGCAGAGCATGAAGCAGTACGCACAGCGGTGGGGATGTTTGACATTTCCCACATGGGGAAATTTTACTGGCGTGGCCGCGATGCCCGTCAGCATTTGGGGAAACTGGTTCCTTCAGATTTAATGCGCCTGACACCGGGCCGGGCCCAATATACCGTCCTGCTCAATCGTCGCGGCGGCATTATTGACGACATCATTGTTTACTACCAGGGCCAGACGGAAAGCGGCGAAGAAATGGGGGTGATGATTGTCAATGCGGCGACGCGATCGCGGGATAAAGCTTGGCTGTTGGCCCATCTTGAAGATAGCCCCGTCACCCTAGAGGATGTTTCCAAAGATCATATCCTCATCGCCCTTCAGGGGCCAGGGGCGATCGCCACACTCCAACCCTTCGTGGATCAGGATTTGAGCGATCTGCCCCTCTTTGGTCATTGCCAGACCCAAATTGCTGGGGGAGCCGCCTTTGTGGCCCGCACCGGCTACACCGGAGAAGATGGTTTTGAAATTATGGTGGATATTGCCACGGGCCGCACCCTTTGGGCGGAACTGACGGCGGCTGGTGTCACCCCCTGCGGTTTGGGGGCGCGGGATACGCTGCGTTTAGAAGCGGCCCTCGCCCTCTATGGTCAGGATCTCAATGACACCATTACCCCCATTGAAGCCGGTTTAAGCTGGCTGGTGCATTTAGATGGCCATCCCCAATTCATGGGGCGGGATGTGCTCGTGGCCCAAAAGGCAGCGGGGGTAACGCGCAAATTGGTGGGGTTAACGATGGCGGGCCGCCATATTGCCCGCCATGATTACCCGGTTTGGGCCGATGGGGCTGTGGTGGGCCATGTCACCAGTGGAACCCTTTCCCCCACATTGGGGCAGGCGATCGCCCTTGCCTATGTGCCGCCCCATTTCGGGAAGATTGGCCAAAGTTTAGCGGTGGAGATTCGCGGCAAAACCTATCCGGCAACGGTGGTGAAAAAGCCGTTTTACCGTTCGCCCCACCGGCCCCGGTAATAGCATCCGGTTCTAGGATTGAGCGGCGTAGGGGCGAAAAATTTTTCGCCCCTCCATAACCTTTGCAGAATCTCGCTCAACGGATTTGAGGTTAAAACAATTCCGCACCGGGGATCGGCGGGACGTTCTGCAAGGCATTGGCCCGCGCTCCACACTGTTGGGGCGTGGGGAAGAGTTTCCCCGGATTCGCTAGCCCTTTGGGGTTGAAGGCGTCACGAACCTTGGCCATGGTTTCCAGATCAGCCGGGGTGAACATTTGGGGCATATAGCAATTTTTATCGGCGCCAATGCCATGCTCCCCGGAGAGGCTCCCCCCCGCCTCCACACAGAGCCGCAGAATTTCTGCCCCCACTTCCTCCACTTCCGCAAAAGCCCCCGGTATGGCTTGATCGTAGAGAATCAGGGGGTGTAGATTACCATCCCCAGCGTGGAAGACGTTCGCAATGCGGTAGCCCGATCGCGCACTTAATTCCTCAATTTCCCGCAATATCCGCGCCAACTGGGTACGGGGAACCACGCCATCTTGCACAAAATAATTAGGACTCATCTGGCCCGCAGCGGCAAAGGTGGCCTTGCGCCCCTTCCAAAGCTTGAGGCGTTGGGCGGGGTCGGTGGCGGTGGTGAGCGATCGCGCCCCCTGTTCCCGACAAATGGCCCCCACCCGCTCCAAATTGGCCGCCACTTCCACCTCTAAACCATCCAACTCCACCAACAGGATCGCCCCAGCATCGCGGGGATAACAGCCCAGGGCCACCACATCCTCCACCGCATTGATACTGAGGTTATCCATCATTTCCATGCCAGCGGGAATGATCCCCGCCCCAATAATCGCGGTGACAGCTGCCCCCGCCGCCTCAATACTGTCAAAATCTGCTAACAAGACGGCGATCGCCTCCGGGGTGGGCAAAATCCGCAGCGTGATTTCCGTCGCCACCCCTAAGGTTCCCTCCGACCCCACAAACACCCCCATCAGGTCATAACCCGGCATCTCCGCCGCCATCCCCCCCAACTCCACAATGGAGCCATCGGGGATGACTACCGTCAACCCCAGCACATGGTTTGTCGTCACCCCATATTTCAAGCAATGGACACCGCCGGAATTTTCCGCCACATTGCCGCCAATGGAGCAGATAATCTGACTGGATGGGTCGGGGGCATAGTAGAAACCTTGACCGCTCACCGCTTGGGTCACATTACTATTAATCACGCCGGGCTGCACTGTGACCCGTTGGTTGGCATAATCAATGTTGAGGATCTGGTTCATTTGGGCCAAAACAATCAACACCCCATCGGCCAGGGGCAACGCGCCCCCCGACAGTCCTGTGCCGGCCCCCCGGGCCACCCAAGGGAGATTGTGGCGATGGCAAATCCCCACCGCCGCTGCCACCTGAGCTGTATTGCGGGGTAACACCACCAGGGCAGGGCGTTGACGGTAGGCCGCCAAACCGTCACACTCATAGGTCAGTAATTCCTCTTTACGGCGAATAACTTGGTTGGGCCCGAGGGCCTGCTCAAATTCACGGCGAATAGCAGCAGGAATCGAGACGGGGGGGGAGGGGGCGATCGCACTCATGGTGTATCTGGGGGGCACAATACTGAGATTGTCCCATGGTACCCGGCTTTCTGGCGGTATTCCCTCACCCTCCAATCAACCCTGTACAATTTATGAGCAAGCAGGGAAATTTTTAGGGTGTCTCACTTCAGGTGGGGTAGTCATCTCGATCGGCAAGCATGGCGGAACCGACACAACAGGCATTAAAGGCATCTAGCACCGGCATTGAACAGGCGAAGTCCGCTTGTCTCAGTTCTGCCAGCAAAATCACGCAACTGCGACAACTCCATGTTTCGCGGGCGACCATGCAGCAGTTTTTCACCGGCCAGCCCATTGATCAGAGTTTATTCCATAAAATCTGTCGCATTTTGGAGCTGAATTGGCAAGACATTGCCGATCTTTCCGATCTGCACATTGAACGCATTCCCGAGGACACCAACGGCATTAGCCATCCCCTGCCTGGGGTCGCTTCTACATTTAACCGCCATTGGCAGAAGCTAAAAGCTCAAGTAGACGACAGCCTGCGCAGGAATCACGAAAGGATTGAACTGCTCAATCTCCAAACGCTGCCCATTATGGATCTGGAGTTTGATCTCTATATCGTTGAAAAGTTGTCCCGGGATGTTTCTGTTAATGTGACGACCTATTTAAAAAGTTTTGATCCTCGGGAAGATTTTGATCGGTTTGGGTTAGGCGATCGCAATGAACGCCTCAATGCCCTCGAAGCGGCGAAAAAGTATCCCCGTTTAATTGTGTTGGGGCAACCGGCGGCGGGGAAAACCACATTTTTGAAATATTTGGCGATCGCCTGTTGTCAGAATCAATACGGCGAATATATTCCCATCTTTCTTGATCTGAAAAGTTTCAGCACGGAAACTCTCAAGGATGCCAATGTTTTAGAGCTTATTATTCAACAAAGCTTAAATATAGAGCAGCTCCATGAGGTTCAAGAGATCCTTGATTATGGCCATCTTTTGATTCTCATTGACGGTCTTGAGGGCATCTCCGATGAAGGGCGCAAAAATGTCCAATTTCAACTGCGCACCTTCACCCAACGCTACAACAGCAATCGCTTCGTCATTGCCTGCCGTACCCAATTCACCGACTACACGCTCCCCACCTTCCGCCATGTAGAAATTGCCGACCTTAACCTCAGTCAAATTAATGCCTTTGTCCAAGCTTGGTTTAAAGCTGAACTGGATACCTCCGCCACCCATGAAATCACCCAAGAGTTCATGAGTGAACTAGCCCTAGAGGAAAATCATAAATTCTTTCTGCTCGCCCAAAAGCCCCAGCTTTTACAAATTCTCTGCTGGATTTTTCAATACCTCGGCCGCCTGCCTGCGACCCAGTTTGAATTCTATGAACTGGGGTTAACGCGCATTCTCGAAGTAGCTCATCCCCCGTTCCCCCACCATGAGCCGACGATTTACCTTGAGCTTGATCTAGCAGAACGCTATCGCCTCCTGAGTTATTTGGCAATTTTAACCTTTGAGAAAAAAGAACTGTTTATTCAATTTAAAAAATTAAAATCCTATATTAATCTTTATTTGAAGACTCTCCCCAGCTTTAGTATTGGTCAAACCACCATGGCAGACTATGCCAAGCGGTTGCTCAGTGATATTGAAATGCAGCATGGGATTATTTTTCAACGCAGTCCTGATTTATATTCCTTTGCCAGTCCCCGGATTCAGGAATATTTAGTGGGTTATTATCTCCTGCGTAATTTTGACCCCAATTTCCTGAAAAAATCCCTAGGTACAATTACCAATAAAAATTGGTATGAGCTTTTTTCCTATCTGACACAACAGGTTTATCGCCTTGATGATTTCCTGCTGCATATCAAGCATAAAATTGATCAAATTGTGGCGCGGGATAAAAAAATTCAAATTTTCCTCTCTTGGGTGAATCAAAAGGCAATTTTAGTCAAGGTTCCCTATAAAATTGCAGCGGTGCGGGCCTTTTACTTTTCCCAAGCCATTGATCGTATTTTCGATCCCCGCATTTCTCGCCCCCTTGATTTTTCCCATGCGGTGAACCGGGCATTAAAATCTTCTCTCCATGACTGGTCTTTAGCCTGCCATTTAGATCGAGAGTTAGACTATGCGTTTAGCCATAATGTTATTGATGAGCTAGATCCAGAATTTGTCCTGGATTTGATTCTCAACTGCTTGCTGGTGACGTTTGCCCATGATTTAAGCCTGTTCATGACCTTTGCTGAAGATCGCAACCTCACCATTGAACCGGAGTTAAAGCTGGCCCTCCATCGGTTTCAAAATCAGTTACCGAAAGGCGATCGCGGCGGTGTGGAATATCAACAATGGTGGCGGGCTAATAGCCAGATCTGGATTCGTAATTTGCGTTTAGTGATTATTGAGCATCGTAATGTGGGCTATGATTGGCAATTTAATCGTGACCAACAGGCATTGCTGCGGCAGTATTACAATGCCAATAAATTATTGGTGGAATGTCTCTATAACAATCCTCGCGTCGCTCCCCAAACGGTTCAGGAGTTAGAAGAAACGCTTTTGCTCCCCATTTCTGATATTCGCAGCCGTCATTATTAGGGGGGGTCTTCTTGCCAACGGTGGATTTTGCCGTTTTCGATGTCGAGGATGATCTGGTTGTGGCGATCGCGCTCCGGCTGTTGCCAATGCCAGCGCAGTTCGGCGCGGTTCTGCTGCACCGTAATCTCCTCAAGGGTGATGGCAATTTCCCCGCAGTTGGCAAAATAGGCGGCGGTGACTTGGGCGATCGCCTCCCGCCCCTGAATTTTCTGCCCTTTGAGCACCACTTCCCCCTCGGGGGTAAAGAGGGCCGCAAAGGCAGCGGCATCTTGGGCCATGCAGGCTTGGGCCGCCGCCGTCGCTAATGCCCTAATTTGCCGCTGTTGTCGCTGGATGGTATGGAACAATTGCCACAACACCCCGAAGCCCCCTAAGCTCCCCAGGGCTAGCCCCCCCCAATATTGATGGACGATGCCCGGCTCTTGATCCATGGCCCAACCCCCCACCGCCGGGCCAATTAAATACCCCACAGCCCAACATTGGGAGTTGAGGGAAAAGTAAATGCCCCGCAGGGATTCCGGGGCTAAATCGACGACGAGGGCCGAGGCAGCGGGGGTGTAGGTGACGGTTCCCAGGGCGAAAAAACTTAAGGCGATTAACGCCGGGATCATCGCCCCCGTTGCCACCACCCCGGTACGCCACACCGCCAGAAACCCCCCACCCCAAAGTAAGAGGGAAAACATTAAAACATGCCAACGGCTAAAACCCTTAAGCCAGCGGGCAATGGGTAATTGCAGCACCACTGCGAGGGCTAAATGAAATGTCATTAAGCCACTGAGTTGAGCGGGGTTGAAGCCCCCGGAGCGGAGAAAATTGGTGAAGTAGAGGGGTAAGGCGCTTTGGATTTGGGCAATGTAGGTGGTGAAGAGGATATTAACGGCGCAGTAAATCATGAAGGTGCGATCGCCAAAGGCATGGAGCCAGCCCTGGGCAAAATTTGTGGGGGGGGTTTGGGGCGATCGCGTTTCGGGGATCGTGTAGTAGATCAAGACCATGAACAGCAGGAAGGAAATCCCATCACAAACAAACAGCGTGCGATAATTTCCCCCCCAAGCAATCCACTGACCCGCCAACACCGTGCCAATGCCCAACCCCAGGAGATCCGCGAGGCGGGTAAGGGCAAAGGCTTCATTGCGTTGGGTTGGGGAGGCGAGATCCGCCACGGCAGCTTCAGCGGCGGGCCAATAGAGGCCCACCCCGAGACCCATGAGCAAATTCCCCACCACCAAGGTCGGGAGGTCATGGGCAAGGGCAAAGGCGACATCGGCAAGGGCTGAGATCAGGGCCGACAGCAGTAAAATTCCCCGCCGCCCCCACCGAGGCGAATCCGCCCCCATGCCGCCCAAAAATCGGCCGACAATCCCCGAAAGGGATTGACTGCCCAAAGCAAAGCCGACAGCCGTTGCCGTCAGCCCCACCTCGTTCACGAAAAAAATTGCCGCATAAAAGAGGGTGAAACCTGTCCCAATTTGGGAAAGGAGACGACCGGCGGCCAAAACCCAAACGGAACGATTCATAAACAATCGGGGGCCCAAAAAGGCGATCGCCTCCCACCGTTACCGGGAAAGCGATCGCCCCAGGGAACCTTAACCTCAGGACGAAGGGCTTAATCGAGATACCCGATCAAGGTGGCAATATCTTCGATTTCGTTGGAGGCCACAGGGCGATTCCCCATCAAGACAATATCTTTACTGATCACTAGGCTACTTTTCGCAATGGGGCGATTGCCGGAAACAACCATGCTGCTGCTGATTTGAAACGTACCAGTGGTGACAGGGCGAATCCCCATGGAATTGTAGGTGCCAACAATATCGAGATGACTGACTTCAATGGGGCGGCCCTGAGGGAGGGGCATACCACCGGACTTATAGACTTGAATGCTCGCTTTTGGCTCCGTCTTGGTTGCTGGGGGGTTCGGCTTGGGGTTTTCCTTGAGAGCAGGATTGTCTTTTGGGGTGGTTGTTTGATCGGGCACGGTGCTTTTCCCTCTATATTGAAATGCGGTGTAGTTAAAGAAACAAAAAAACGGCGGCGAACTGGCAAACCAGGCAAAAACGCCAGTTCCGAGGCGGTGAAGCTGGGTTGATGCCACAGCCCCAAGACCTAAGATAGAATTTTAACGGTTTTCTAACATTCTACTCTCCCCCTCTGTATAAAACTACATCTATCTTTATCCCTCGTCTATCGAAATTGATGATGAGTGGAATTGCAAAAGCTGATCAATGCCTAGGGGGCCAAGAAAAAAGCAAGCCATTCTCGGTGGCTTGCTGGATTGAGCTTGCTGTATTGGGAGGAGAGTGGAGAGATGCTTTACAGAGATTGACAAATCGGTGTAGAGAAACGCTGCGGCACTCACTTGGTTATGTAAATAAATGTAACAGATATCTTGCCAGGATTGCAACATTTATTTACATTTTATCGCGATCGCGACGGTGGGAAGCGGCAACTCACCCAGCCAATGCCGTACACCAAACCGATCAGCCTATTGGATCACAACCCCAAAACCATCCCCACAGATTTAGCCACCTGACCTAATCGGGGGTTTTCGTTGATCATGTTGGGAGGCGATCGCCGCCACCGAGTATTTTGGGCGGTCGGGGGCTTTGGACTGACTTAAAGCACCGTATCGGGATCAATGCCTAGCTCTGTGAGTTTGGCCCTGAGTTTTTGCGTATTGGCCTGTTCTCGTTGAGCTTGTTGAACCGCCTGCTCTGCCCGTTGGCGCTCTAGTTCGGCCTGTTGGGCGGCTTGTTCAGCCCGTTGGTGTTCTAGTTCAACTTGTTGAGCGGCTTGTTCAGCCCGTTGGTGTTCTAGTTCAGCCCGTTGGCGCTCTAGTTCGGCTCGTTGCCGTTCCTGTCCGGCTTCCTGGCGGGCTTGGATGGCTTGTTCTTCGCCATGGAGGAGAAGATTCCCGTCCCGATCCCACCAGCGGAGCCAGGGTAAATCCATGGCTTGATAGACCCCTGGCCAGATGCCCAACTCAACCCCCAACTCTTCAATGGGGAAATGGCCCCGCTCATTGGCAGGTAGGAGTTGATACTTATTTTTCTGTAAAACATACACCTCGACAGCGGCCTTTCTGACCTCGTAAATGGCGTAATAGGCGGGACGGATGGCCGTTTCATAGACCCAAAATTTACCCGTCCAGGGGGTGCGATCTCGCTCCTCTGCCCCCGTTCCTGAAACAAACTCAATCACAATTTGCGGTGGAATTATTTCCTGCCACAACACATAGGAACGGCGAGCCTCCCCGGCCAACGTCGGCGGCACATTCCCCACATAAAACCAATCCGGCGCTTCTGCCCCCCGTTGGGGCGGATCAGTCAACCGCCAATAAATGCCGCTATCCTGACCAATGCAATAGTCCCCCTCTGGATGCACCCGATCCAACACCGGGCGAATGGATTCCGTGAGCAAAATACTTTGGGGATGCTCCTGAAAATTTTTCACAAACGTACCATCCTCACAGGGAAGTTGGGTGTGATCCGGCAGGGGAGTAAACGCATCGATCGCAGTCATGGGTCGCGGGGTGATGAATTTGGCATAACCCCATGATAACGCGCCCCCCTTGTCCTGATGGTGCAGAACGTTGGGAGGATCAGACTGGCTTGATCGGGATAACTCCCCTATGGCCCTTAACGCTCAATTTCTGCAAAAATGGCCGCTAAAATATCCCCAGCCCCCTTCTCCTTGAGGGTTGCCGCCAAGGTCTGGCCAAGGGTTTCCGCTTGATCTGCTGGGCCGCTCAAGCTATCTTTAATCAACTGCTGACCATCCAAACTGGCCACCATCCCCACTAGGGTGAGGGTATCGCCATCGACACGACTATTCACACCGATGGGCACTTGACAGCCCCCTTCGAGCGATCGCAGCAATGCCCGTTCCGCTACGGTGCATTGTTTCGTGGGGGTATGCTCCAAAACCTTGAGGAGATCGAGAATGTCCTGATCCCCTTCGCGGCATTCAATGCCCAAAGCCCCCTGACCCACGGCATGGAGGGAAATCTCAGCGGGGATAATTTGGTGGATGCGATCGCTCATCTCCAACCGCTCCAACCCGGCCACCGCGAGAATAATCGCGTCGTATTCCCCAGCATCCAGTTTGGCGAGGCGGGTGTTGAGGTTGCCGCGAATATCTTTAAATTCCAAATGGGGATAGTGGTAGCGCAGTTGGGCCAAGCGACGCAGGGAGGAAGTCCCCACCACCGTACTAGGGGGGAGGGTTTCCAGTTGGTGTTCCTGATGTTTGGCGTGAACCACGAGGGCATCGGCGGGATCGACCCGTTGGGTGACACAGCCCAGCATCAGCCCCTCTGGTAAGTTTGTGGGCAAATCTTTCAGGGAGTGAACCGCAAAATCTGCTGTCTTGTTGATCAGACCCACCTCTAACTCTTTGGTGAACAGCCCTTTATCGCCAATTTTCGACAGCGCCACATCAAGGATCTTGTCCCCCTGGGTGCTCATCGTCTCCACTTCAAACGTGATGTCGGGGAAATGGCTTTCCAGTTGGGCCTTCACCCAGTAGGTTTGCACAAGGGCTAATTGACTTTTGCGGGAGGCGAGGCGCACGGTGCGGGGGGGAGTCGCGACGGTCATAGGGGTTTACTTTAGGGTCATGAATAGCGTTATTTGATCTAGAGTATCGCAGGGATGCCCCCCCTTTAAATAGATTTTTCGGAAAAAAGGCGATCGCCTCCCTCCCCTATGCTATAATCAGCAATGCGATATCGGCGGCATAGCCAAGTGGTAAGGCAGAGGTCTGCAAAATCTTTACCCCCGGTTCGAATCCGGGTGCCGCCTTCATTTTTACGCAAACCAAAACCGCCAAAGCTGGCTAACCCTCTAGCTTTGACGGTTTTCTTGAAATTTTTCCCTGATCTGCTTCAGGCTCGAATTAAGCCAAGATTTAGCCCCAATTTAGATCAATTTTAGGCAAAGGGTTTGGGGGGGTTATTTACCCTCCAGTTTCCGCTTGAGTTCTTCAATCTCGCGATCAATGTCAGTCATGGGTTTCGATAGCATCAGCTTGGCTTTACTGGTGGGACGGTGGGACTTGGGGGCGGGTTTTCTTTGCGTTTTAGTTTTTGTCCTGTTCACCTTAGGGGTGGGGCGTAGGCGTGCTGTTTCGGAAAGCCACCATCTCCAGATCAGTCCGCGAACATGGTAGATGTAGGCAGAAAGGATGAATGCGATCGCCATCACGGCCGCAATTTCATCCTCGGTTGGTTCATAGCGATAGCGCAAGTTTGATGATCCTAGGGCAATCATCACGCTTGGGGTTGCGATAGAGATGGCAATGGTGAGATAGGCAAAGATCCCTTCAAACCAGCTTCGCCAAGCGGGGAGCCATGCCAATCCCTCCCAATTTTTGGGTCTGTGCCAGGTCACGCGATCGCATTGAGCAAACACATAAATGGGTACGGCGATCACCCAAAAGAAGAGCCACCTTCCAAAAACTTCCCCAGTATCGTCGGCTGCACTGGTAAGAAAGGCTGGCAAGGATGTTACGGTGAAGGCAAAGGAGCCGGCTAAAAAGGCTAGGTTTACCTGAACGAAGATCAGCAGAGTTTTCAGCCAGTAACGAGGATACGGTAGCCAATCCGGATATTTCATCTCATTTCTGAAATATCGGCAGCATAGCACTCTCTGCGAACAAAATACCGACTTAATTAGACTCTTCCAACTCCGCTAAAGTCAGCCAGCGTTCCGTCACTTCATCAATGGTGGTGGTGAGTTGGGCCAGTTCATCGGTGAGGGCTTGGAGCTTGGTGTAGTCCGTGGGGGGGTTTTGGTAGATGGTGCGCTCTAGGGCCGCTTTTTGGGCTTCGAGGGTGGGGATTTTGGTTTCCAGTTCCGCCAATTCGCGGCGTTGGTAATTGGAGAGACGGCGGCGCGGCGTGGGGGTTTTGGGGGTTGGGGGGGAAGCCGGGGGTTTGGGGGTTTCGATTTTTGCCGCCTTCGCGGTGGCTAATGCCGCCTTTTTATCGTCTAAATAAACAGAGTAATTGCCCGGATATTGGCGCAGTTTTCCCCCCGGTTCGAGGGCAAAGATAAAGTCAACGGTGCGATCTAGAAAATAGCGATCGTGGGAAACACAGAGGACACAACCGTTAAAATTCTCTAAATAATCCTCCAATACCGCCAAGGTTTGCACATCCAGATCGTTGGTGGGTTCATCCAAAATTAAAACATTGGGCGCACCCATGAGAATTTCCAATAAAAAGAGCCGCCGTTTTTCGCCACCAGAGAGTTTATGAATGGGGGCATATTGTTGGCTAGGGGGAAAGAGGAACCGTTCCAGCATTTGGGAGGCGGTGATAATACTACCATCGGCGGTTTTTACCAATTCCGCCCGCGCCTTAATATAATCAATTACCCGCTGATTTTGATCCTTGGCGGCCAGAAGATCCTCAGAATGTTGATCAAAATAGCCAAAATGGATCGTACTGCCAATTTCCACCCGACCCTGATCCGGTTCAATGCGACCCGTAATCATGTTCATTAATGTGGATTTTCCCGCCCCATTACCGCCGATGATGCCAATGCGATCGCTCGGCCCAAATTCATAACTAAAATCAGCAATTAAAGGGCGATCGCCATAGGCTTTACTCACCCCCACCAATTCAATCACCTTCTTACCAATGCGGCGGCCAGGGGTGTCAATACTAACTTTTTCTTGCGCGGTTTTAAAAGTTTTTTCCCGCATGGTGTCAATGCGATCAATGCGGGCCTGCTGCTTCGTGCTGCGGGCTTTGGGGCCTTGGCGTAACCAAGCCAATTCTCGCCGGAGCACCCCCGCGTGTTTGCGCTCACTACTGGCGGCGGAGGCTTCCGCATCGGCTTTTTTCTCCAAATAATAGGCGTAGTTGCCGTTGTAATTATAGAGGTCGCCGCGATCAATTTCTAAAATGCGGGTAGTGACGCGATCAAGAAAATAGCGATCGTGGGTAATCAGTAACAATGCGCC
>RECT01000051.1 GCA_007693875.1 Spirulina sp. DLM2.Bin59 | reverse complement strand
ATGGCTTTACACGAGATACAAAATCAGGCTTTGCAATTGCCGATTGGCGATCGCTGGCGTTTAGTACAATCGTTGTTGAATTCAATTCAACAGGAAACGCTGGCCCTGAGTCCTCCAAAAAGCGTGGATTCTTTTCGAGATTACCTGGATGCAGAGTTCGAGGCGATCGCTGATCGTCTAGCTGATGAATTCCAAACCTATGTTGGAGCGACTACACCTTCCCGATCCGATTATGCTGTGAGTCGAGCAGGAATTTATGAGGATCATCCCTGATTGTGCTTTACTTAGTAGATACCAATATCCTGTTGCGATTCGCAGATCGCGATCATCCTCTCCATCCTGTCATTAGAACTGCGATCCGAAAGCTACATCAAGAGGGACACAAGCTACAAGTCTCTTCTCAAAATTGTATTGAGTTTTGGAATGTTGCCACTCGACCGATAGAAAGAAATGGATTTGGATTAACTCCGCTTGAAGCCGAAAGACTTTTGCAACGCATTGAACGACTTTTTCCAGTATTGCCTGATAGTTCTGAGATTTACAGAGAATGGCGCAGACTGGTTATTGTTTTTGGTGTTTCAGGGGTTCAAGTTCATGATGCTCGATTGGTTGCAGCAATGAAAGTGAATAACATACCTTGCATACTCACGCTGAACGGAGAGGACTTTAAGCGATACATCTCTGAAGGAATTACGGCGGTTGCACCGGGAACTGTCGATGGGGCAACCCCTAACAAGGTGGACAATTAATTAGACGCACCACTCACCCCTCAATTCCCCCTCGAACCCTAGCAGATGATCATTGGCTACAGTACATCGAGCGTTTGTACCTTTGCCCAATATGGGGCGATCGCCCCCTCACCGGAACCCAAGAACCCCTAGATCGAGCATTACGACCAATGCCACAACAGCCTTTGAGTCGGATACTTGCCAACCAGAGGATCAATTGCTACATTGTAGATACTCTGTATATACTGCTTGTTTAAAAAACAAACTATGCAGATCTATTTCACTAGATGGAGATTCAGATGATGGTTGCCACTGTTGCAAAGTGGGGGAACAGTCTTGCTGTTCGTATTCCACAGAATTTAGCCAAAGAGATCCATTTATCCGAAGGTGCTGAAATAGATCTTGGCGTAGTCAATGGAACTCTCGTCATCAAACCTAGAAGCCGAAAGCGTTACTCACTAGATGAACTGATCAATAAAATCACACCGGAAAATCTCCATGGTGAGATTGATAGCGGAACAGCAGTGGGGAATGAAGTTTGGTAGCACAAGCAATATATATTCCGAGCCGGGGAGACATCGTTTATCTGGACTTTGAGCCAACCAAGGGGCATGAGCAGAGGGGGCATAGACCCGCTTTTGTGATATCGCCTTTTGGTTATAACGAGAAAACCTCTCTGGCTTTGTTTATGCCAATTACGAAACAACGAAAAGGGTATCCTTTTGAGGTTCTTTTGCCATCTGTATTGCAGATCCAAGGAGTTATTCTTTCAGATCAAATCAAATGTTTAGACTGGAAAGCTCGTCCTATTCAATTTGTCGAAGTTGCACCAGAAAGTGTCATTGAGGAAGTGCAGGCCAAAATCGAGCCGTTGTTGTGGTAAAAATCATTCGGAACAGAGCGAGATCTGACATTGAGGGGCGATCATAGAAGGGTAGCGACGCAATCAGCACCATGAACGATTCCCTATTTAACTCCCTCCTCACCGATACCCCCCTCGCCCAACGCCGCCCCCGTAAAGGGATTGTCATTGGGGTGGGCCAAGTGGGTATGGCCTGCGCCTATTCTTTGGTGATCCAAAATACTTTGGATGAACTGGTGTTAATTGACCTCGATCGCCCCAAACTGGAAGGGGAAGTGATGGATCTGCTCCATGGCTCCTCATTTTTGGAGCCGACGAAAATTACAGCGGGGAGCCTCGATCAGCCCCACAATGCCAATCTCGTGATCATCACCGCTGGGGCCAAGCAACAACCGGGGGAAACCCGTCTGGATCTGGTGCAGCGCAACACTGCGATTTTCCAACGCCTGATTCCCCAAGTGGTGGCTAGCAATCCTGAGGCGATCCTGCTGATCGTGACCAACCCTGTAGATGTGATGACCGATGTGACGATGCAGCTTTCCGGCCTGCCCAAGAGTCGGGTGATCGGCTCCGGAACCGTGTTAGACACCGCTCGGTTTCGCTACCTGTTGGCGCAAAAGTATGGGGTGGATTCCCGCAGTTTGCACGGCTATATCATTGGCGAGCATGGGGATAGTGAAGTGCCGGTGTGGAGTGGGGTGAATATTGCCGGGGAGCGGTTATTTACGACCCCGGAGGCGATCGCCGCCGCTGAACCGATTTTTGCAGAAGTGAAAAACGCCGCCTACGAAATCATCCAGCGTAAAGGGGCCACCAGCTACGCCATTGGCCTAGGGGTGACGCAGATCGCCCGCGCCATTTTGCAAAATCAAAAGCGGGTGATGACCGTGAGTACCGCCATTGAGGATTTTGAAGGCATCAGCAATGTCTGCTTGAGCCTCCCTGCTGTGGTGGGCCGCCAAGGGGTGGAGCGGATACTTAACCTTTCTTTATCGGCAACGGAAAAAAATCAATTGCAAGACTCCGCAGCGATTTTGGCACGGACGATTGCGGGTTTGGGGCTTTGAACGGGATGGAAAAATCGATGTAGCCCTGATGGGCTATGGCTTTCCGGGTTTGGGCTTGCCATCCTTGTTGCCAAAGTTGCCAGGCTCTGGGCAAAAAAAAATCTGTCAAAAATCAAAAAACCTCAGGAAACTCAGGGTTTCAGGGATCCACAATGGCGAGACAACGCTTAGAATGAGTCAGTGAAATTTACGGGCGAATGCGGGTTTCAGCATTTTTGCTGAGTCACCTGCGGGCGCTCGCCATCATGCTCACATAACAGCTATCCAGCATAGGAGATTTTTTCATGAATAAAGGTGAACTCGTGGATCAGGTTGCCAAGGAAACTGGTGTAACCAAGAAGGATGTGGATAAGGTGATTAGTGCGACGGTGGAGGCCATTATGGCTGCTGTGGCGGAGGGGGATAAGGTGACGCTGGTGGGGTTTGGGTCTTTTGAATCCCGCGATCGCAAAGAGCGGGAGGGTCGCAACCCCAAAACCGGCGATCCGATGAAGATCCCTGCGACGAAAGTGCCGGCTTTCTCGGCGGGCAAACTGTTTAAAGAAAAAGTCGCCCCCTAAGCTCTCGGTTATGATCACTCGACCCACTCACGGGGGGAACCTGACCTGGGCAAGCCAAGTTGCGGGTTCCTCCGTGATTTGGGATTTTTCCGCCAGTATTAACCCCTGGGGGCCGCCAGCAAGTGCGATCGCTGCTATCCAGGCCGCTATCCCAGAACTGATCCATTATCCCGATCCCAACTATGGGGCGTTGCGGGGGGCGATCGCCCTCCACCACGGCCTTGATCCCGCTTGGGTTTTCCCCGGTAATGGGGCAGCGGAGTTGTTGACCTGGGCAGCGATGGATTTGGCCCAGGAATCCCTGACCGCGTTGATTACTCCCGCTTTTGCGGACTATGGCCGGGCCTGTCGGGGGGCGGGGGCAGCACTGCTGCCCTGTGGGTTAGATTTACACAGCGAGCAACGGCTGGAGGATCTCCTCCCGCCCTCAGCCCTGTTGTTGAATAATCCCCACAATCCCACCGGCAAACTTTGGCCCGTGGCGGAATTGTTGCCCCTGATTGCCGAAAGTCCCTGTGTGGTGGTGGATGAAGCCTTTATGGATTTTCTCCCCCCAGGCCAACAGCAAAGTTTAATCCCCTACCTTGCCCAGTTTCCCCAGTTGGTGGTGTTGCGATCGCTCACCAAATTTTATAGCCTGCCAGGATTACGGTTAGGCTATGCCCTGGCCCACCCCGATCGCCTCGCCCAATGGCGGCAACGGCGGGACCCTTGGGCGGTGAATCATTTGGCCGCTGCGGTGGGGGCGGTGGTGTTAGAGGATCAAGAATTTGCCCAAAAAACTTGGCAGTGGTTGCCGCCGGCCCGGGAAAAACTGTTTCAGGGCCTGGCGGGTCTCCCCGGTTTAACCCCCTATCCGGGGGCAGCGAATTTCCTGCTGGTGGAAACGGCGGTGGGGAGTGATCTGCTTCAACTGGATTTACTGCAAACTGCTCAGGTGTTGATTCGCGATTGCCTCAGCTTCCCGGAATTGGGCGATCGCTATTTCCGCGTTGCCGTCCGCACTGAGGCGGAAAACCAACATCTTTTAACGGCCCTTACCGCTAGCCTCCAACGCCTTACCCCCAATCCCCATGTCCCCTGATTATGATCTCGTCATCCTTGGCCATACCGTCGGCGGTGTAGCCGTTGCCAAACAAGCTGCCCGACGGGGCCGACGGGTGGCCTTAGTGAATCAAAATTGTCCCCCCCATGTGGATGCCTATATCCGCTATGGCCTGAGCTATTGGAGCCGCCGCGATGCCCCCTGGGGAGAGGCGATCGCCCGCATTGAGCAAAGCTTGGCGGAAATTGCGGAGCAGTGGAGTCCGGC
>RECT01000387.1 GCA_007693875.1 Spirulina sp. DLM2.Bin59 | reverse complement strand
GTCAAACAGGGAAGCACAACAACCTTGAGCCGGGTTGACATGACTAACCTTGGCGACCACAATACACTGAATCTATCTTTCATGAAATAAACTTTGTTGAAGAATTGAGTAGCTTTGTGAATCCGCCAGGGATTCATGAAATCGGTGAGCACGATCGCCCCCCCTTAAATCCATCATTGCAAACATGCCATCCCCCAAACTTTTGGGGGATTAATCTTGGGAGGATTAATCTCCTGTGAGAGAAAAATAGCCCGTTTCACCCATGCCCTGTAAATGTGCAAAATCCTTCGCCCCCATAGGTCATCGGCCATGGTTGTCATCGATCGCCCCCCCTGGTGGATATCCCGGAGAGATTACGGTGGTTTATTCCGGTTTAACCCCTGGATAGAGAAAAATTCATCAAAAAAAGTCAGTAAGTTTACGGTAACTTTAAATAAAAATTAACACGAAATCTCATAATGGGTTCAGAAAAGCGTTTGGGGTGCATCCAAATCGTCAGCGGCCTTAGGAAAAAACCGTTGACCCTTCCTAGATCCCTCCTAGATCCCTAGGGGTTAACCCCTTATTGTTTCTCCGAATATTTGATGAAATTCACAGCCCTGTCTTCTTGCCTGATAACCATGACCCTCCTCAGCCTCGGCGCTGTAGGAGCGATCGCCAACCCTGCCCCCGTGCAACCCAGAATCGGCGTTGGCTACAATAGCAGCTCCGGAGGCTATGACGGATTTAGTCACCTTGATGCCTTTTATCCCCTTCTGCAAACCCCAGGACACCATCTCCTCTATACCTACGGGCAACTACGCATGGATGGCGGAACCCCCCTGGGGACAAACCTAATGCTCGGCTATCGCATCGCCAACCCCCAAACCCGCCGCGTCTGGGGCGCTTATCTCGGCTATGACCAACAGAACACCGGCACCAACAGCTTCCAACAATTGGGCTTAGGCTTGGAAAGCCTAGGAGACTGGGATCTGCGCATTAATGGCTATCTCCCCTTGGGGCAAACCCGTAAACTCGCCCTCGATACCGGACTACAGATCACCGACCATTATTTTCGTGACCATGATTTGAATTTGGTGCTGCAACGACAGCAAATCTATGAATCCGCCGCCCAAGGCGTAGATGTTGAGGTGGGAACCCGGTTGTTCAATCTGGGCACGGGGGAATTGCGGGGCTATGGTGGCCTCTATTACTACAAACCAACCGGCAGCGAGGGATCCCTGGGTTATCGTCTGCGATTGACGGTGGATCCGGTGCCGGGCTTGAATATGGGGCTCAACTTTCAAAACGATCGCCTCTTTGGCAGCCATTTAGCTTTCCAGGTTGGCGCCCATTGGGGCGGGGCAAGACCTTCACAGGATCCAGATCGCCTCCTCACCCGCTTAGAAAAAACCCCCCAACGCACCCAGGCGATCGCCATCGAACAACAAACCACCGTCGCCTTTAACAGCACCGTCGTCGCCACCAACCCCGAAACCGGCCAACCCTGGTATTTCCTCCATGTGCATCCCGATGGGGGGCAAGATGGCCGGTTTGAAAGCCCCTTTGCCACGGTGGAGGAGGCAATAGGTTCGCTATCGCGGAGCGCCGTCGCCAACAAAAATACGATCGTTTATGTGCAAAATGTCCGGCAACCCGCCACGACAACGGTCAATGTCCCCGAAAATGTCCGCCTCTGGTCAACGGGGCCGCTCCAACGCATCGATACCCGCGAAATGGGCAACGTCATTCTGCCCCTCTCCCAAAGCGGCATCTTTCCCCACATTCACACCACCGTTAATATGCGTAGTGGTTCCCATTTAGCCGGATTCACGATCCAACCCGCCGAGGGTGACAATGGCGTGACGGGTAATCAGGTACGAGATTTAATCATTCGCGAGAACCGGATCACCACCACCGGCGATCATGCAGTTGCAGTGAATCTTAATAATGTCAGCGGCACAATGACCCTCACCGCCAACCAAATCAACACCAGTGGGGATAGCGCCCATGGGGTGAGCCTTCAACAAACCGAGGCTCACCTCACCGCCGCTACCCTCACAGGCAACCAAATCAGCACTAGCGGCAATAGCGCCCATGGTTTCTACACCCGTACCCGCAATGATCAAAGCCGCATTGATCAGATCACCCTTACAGGTAATCAGCTCGCGACCCAAGGGGAAAAAAGTCATGGCTTGTTTGCCTTCATTGATACCAGTAGCGTCCTCCGGGATTTAACCATACACCGCAGCACCGCCACGACCCAAGCCAATCAAGCCCACGGCATTTTTGCCTTTGCCAGGACAGGCGGCAGGATTGAAAACGTTTTCATTCATGAATCCACGGCCCGCACCGAAGGGAATCAAGCCAATGGCATCATCCTTTTTGCCAATGAAGCCGGTAGTCGCCTCGATCGCGTCACCCTCAGCCACAACCAAGTCTCCACCGCTGGCATCAATGCCGCTGCGGTCTTGACCTTTGCCAGCAAAGGGGGGCATCTGGGGCAAAGTGAGTTAACAGCCAACACCATCACCACCACCGGCAATGGCTCCGTGGCTCTCCTTAGTTTTGCCTCCAATCGCAGCAGCCTCGGCAACACCACGATCACCGACAACCAAATTCAAACCAGCGGCATCAATGCCAATGGCATCCTCGCCTTTGCAACGACAGAGAGTAACTTAAATAGTGCCACGATTAGCGGCAACACCGTCACCACCTTGGGCCAGGGGGGAGGGGCGGCTCAAGGCCTTTATAATAGTTATGCGGTGGATCGTTCCGGCGGCATTTTAGCTTTTGCTTCCAATGGCTCCACGGTTAATCAGGCCACAGTGACGGGGAACCAAGTCAATACCCAAGGGACGCTCTCCAATGGTATTGCTGTGTTTGCCTCCCGTCAAAAGGGCCATGGTGCTTCCCGTTTGGAGCAAGCTACAGTTGAAAATAATCGCGTCACCACCACAGGCCAAGAATCCCACGGCATTCTAACCTTTGCCTCTCAAGAATCGACGTTGACAACGGCGACAATTTCGGGAAATACCAGCATCACGAGCGGGGATCAGGCCTATGGCTTGTTTGGTTTTGCGGCCAACAGTCAGAATTTTGGCGGTTTAACCCTCAGGCAAAATCTGACCCAGACCACGGGTCAAAATGCCCACGGCACATTTATTTTTGCCAGTAATAACGGCCAGATTGCCGCCCTGGACATCTTCAATAACCGCAACTCTACAACGGGTCAAGGTGCCGATGGGATTAAAATTCAAGCCACGGGTGATCACAGCATCCTGCCGATGGTGACGGTGCAAAATAATACGATCACGACCCAGGGGACTAATGCCAATGGGATCTCGACAATGTTGGAAAGGAACACCGCCTTAACCACGGCCAATCTATCGGAAAATCGGGTGGCCATTGGGGGGAATGGCGGGAGGGCGATCGCCCTCACCCTCAATCATGCCAACCTCACCAGTTGGACAGCGAGCCGGAACAACCTCACCACAGGGGGCGATGGGGAAAGTGGCGCAGATCGCGCCCCCGGTATCTTTGTCTTCAGTACCAATAGCGACCTGGAGAATGTGATCCTGGAGCATAATCAGATTAAGACCACAGGCTTAGGAAGTATCGGCATTGATGTAACCGCGGCCGGCGGCAGTTTCAATCGTGCTGTGGTGGAGAATAATCAAGTGATGACCGCAGGGGCCAATTATGTGGAGGGAACAGTGGATGTGGGGTCAATGGGGATTAGTTTTTCCGCGTTGAATGGTACGACCTTTGGGGAGGCGATCGCCACCGGCAACCAGATCATCACCCAGAACACCAAGGCCCACGGCATTCAATTCCTAACTGTCAATAGCACCATCGAAAACGCCACCACCACAAACAACATGATCAGGACCCATGGCGCTGAAGCCCATGGTATTTTCCTGCTCGCCACCCAAAATAACCAGGGCCGCGGTGAGATCACGAACGCCAACATCACTCAAAACAGGATCCACACCGAAAACGAGGCGGCCAACGGCATTTTTGCCCTCGCTGCCCTCGGTACCCTCGACACCCTCAACCTCAATGCCAATCAGATCAACACCCGTGGCGATCGTGCCAATGGTATTTTCACCCTTGCCACCGAGGGCACAATCCACAGGGCGATCGCCAACGGCAACAACATCCGCACCCTCGCAGCCAACAGCAACGGCATCCTCTTCCAAGCCTCTAATAATGGCCAGATTCACAATGCTCAACTGATCAACAACATGGTCCCCCAAGCTGGTTTACACAGCTTCCACGTTCAAACCAGTACCGGAGTAACGTTAACCAATCCGAGCCTCTGCGTAGCTGCCTTCAGTGGTAACAACAGCCCCAACCCTTCAGCCACAGATTTACGAGTCACCCATGCAGCGGGAACGATTAATTTTGTCAACTTTACCAATGTCGCTGCGAACAACACCAGTTTTAGCAATATCCTGGCCAATGGCGGGGGAACCTTTAATGGGGCAGTGGCGGACTGTCCTTAGTTGAAGTGATCTGTGGACTCAGAAGAGTCCGGGATTAGCATAGGACACCCCCACCTCGCC
>RECT01000420.1 GCA_007693875.1 Spirulina sp. DLM2.Bin59 | reverse complement strand
ATACCCAACTCGGAGCCGCCAAAGACCTCGAACGCATCCAACAAGAATGGCAAAACCCCACCTAACCCAACATCCCCCCATACCCTAAAAATGAGGATGGAATAATGCTCATAACTACCATTGATCTTCCCCTAGCCAAAATTGCCGAATTTTGCCATCAATGGCAGGTGACAGAACTAGCCCTCTTTGGCTCTGTCCTACGCGACGACTTTCGCCCCGACAGCGACATTGATATCATGGTCGAATTTCACCCAGACGCTCACCCCACCTTTAGCACCCTCGACCAAATGGAAGCCCAACTCAAAACCATCTTTAATCGAGAAGTAGATCTGATTACCCGCCAAGGCATCCAAACCAGCCGCAACTACTTACGCCGCCATGAAATCCTTTCCTCAGCCCAGGTAATTTATGCAACGGGATCGTCAATTTCTGCTTGATATGCTGCAATCCGCAGAACTGATCATCACTTACACCGCTCAATGCTCAAAAGCTGAGTTTGTTGACAATGTACAGCTTCAAGATTCAGTCATTCGGCGGTTATTGGTCATTGCCGAAGCTGCAAGACGAGTTTCCCTAGAAACTCGACAGATGTTAGTGAATATTTCATGGTCAGAAATCAACGGAATGCGCAATCGCTTAGTTCATGACTATGATGATGTGAACCTCAATATTGTTTGGAATGTCGTTCAATCTGAAATTCCTTCATTGATCAAAGAGTTGAAGTTGCAAATTTTTCCTGAACATTGACATCATTCATCCGAACAACAAAAAGAACACCGCCCACCAACTCTATACCCAACTCGGAGCCGCTACTTGGCAGAGCCAAGTAATACACAATCCGGTCAGGCAAAACCCAAGATTTGTGGGGATGAGTTGGCCGAACTCCGATCCGCCAAGAACTGAAGTTCTTGGCTCATAGCGAAAGTGGGCTAAAGCCCACTCCGGAACCCGTTTTAACGGGTTTTCGCTCTGAGGCGGGGATTTCAATCCCCGACGGACTAGGCGGAACCGCTGCAATACCCAGCGTTCCCCTTTTCCCCCACTATCCCCCCAACAACCCGGTTTCTCATCCCCCAGAAACCGGGTTGCGTTAATTAACTCGTTTTTTGCCCAGATTTTCCCAAAAACCCGGTTTCTTAGCCCTCACTGCGGGGGAGATCAAACCGCTTCAGAGCCGCGATCGCATGGAGCCGTACCTTCACATCCACATCCCCCATCAACTGCACCAAAGGATCGATCGCCACCGGATCCCCCAACTGCCCCCAAGCCTGCGTCAACCCCTGCTTAATACGGGGATCAAGAGCGCGATCGCGATAAGCCTGATAATAATCCACCAAAATGCGAGCCGCCGAATAACGCAGATTCTCCACCTCAATCCGCCCCAACACCGCCAACACCTCAATCTTCAACAACAACGGCAAATCCGCCAACACCCCCCCCAACACCTTCAAACTATGCTCACTCGCCTGCCAACCCAACGCCCGAATCAACGTTTTTTGTAACGGGATCGGCGTAGTCGGGCGCGTCAACACCCGAGCGATCGCCGCCACCGCCCCCGGACTCCCCAACCGGCCCAACGTCAACGCCGCCTGCTGACACACCTCCAACTGCCAATCCTCCAAACAGGGGGCCACCATCCCCACAAACGCCGCCTCCTCCATTTGGTGAATCCGTAACCCCAACCCAATCAACGCCTCCCGCCGCACCGCCGCCGCCGGATCCCGGAGCGCCCCTTGCAAAATCGGCAACACCCGAGGATCTTGAAAACTCGCCAACGCCTCAATCGCCAAATGGCGCACCGTCGGATCAGAGTCATGGATTAACGTCGTCAGAGGATCAATCACAGCAGGATGGCAAATTTGGGCAAGGGAACGAGCTGCAACGGGCCGAGAACTGGGCATCCTTAACGCCGCCGCAAGGGAGGCGATCGCCCCTGTGCCAATTTGCGTCAACGCACCCGCAACAATCCGCTGTAACTCCTCATCAGAACTGGTTTGCAACAGACGGATCAGCACCTCAATCACCCCCGGCTCAGGAAACTCCCCTAAAATCCGCCCCGCAAACCAACGGGCCTCCGGTTCGCAATCCTCATCCTCAACCATGGCAATCAGTGGGGAAACCACCCCCTCCCCCAATTGCGGCAATAACTTCGCCACCTCCCACCGTTCCTGGAAATCCCCCCAGGTTAAAACCATCAGAGCCAAGGCGATCGCCTGTTTTTGCTCCTGGGGACTGGGTGGGGATTGTGGCGTTAACCATTGACGTAGACAGGCACAAACCCGTTGCCAATCCCCTATTTCGGCGGACTGTACCGCCACCGTAAGCCTTTGGGTCATAACCATATTCCGCCGTGAGAGTGAACCCTGCCCATAGCAGGCTCAAGGGTGCTTTGCCTCCAGTTTAAAAGCAGGGGGGGAGTTCCCCAATTATGTTATGCGGTTTTTGCATGGCAAACTTTGGTTATTTTCATCAAGCTCGAAAATTTGTGTCCACCGTTACAAAAAGCCATTGATATTCTTTCTACTGTAAAGTTATTCAAATTTCTTTTTAAAGCTTTTTTGCAATATCGGGCGATCGCTTGACACCCTTGCGCTTTTCTGTGCCGTGGGTGATCACTATCCTGCAATCCGGTATCTCCCAGCTTTTCGGTAACATCTGTCACCCCTAAAGCCCCGGGCTTCCCTGCTATTACCTGAGTCATCCTATGAGCACATCCCCTTCCCTCAATAAATTTGAAAAATTCAAAGCCGAAAAAGATGGCCTCGCCGTCAAAGATGAACTAGAAGATTTTGCCGCCATGGGCTGGGAAGCCCTAGATAAAACCGATCTAGAACATCGCTTAAAGTGGCTAGGAATCTTTTATCGCCCCGTTACTCCCGGCAAGTTCATGGTGCGGCTCCGCCTGCCCAACGGCATTTTAACCACTGAACAAATGCGGGTCTTAGCCACCGTTGTTCAACGGTATGGTGAGGATGGCAGTGCCGATATTACCACCCGCCAAAACCTCCAATTACGGGGCATTCACCTCGAAGATATCCCCGATATTTTCGCCAAATTTAAAGCCGTAGGGATCACCTCCATCCAATCCGGCATGGACAATGTCCGCAACATTACCGGCTCCCCCGTCGCCGGTATTGATGGCAACGAACTGATTGATACTCGCGAGTTAGTGCAAGCCGTTCAAGACATGATTACCAACGCCGGTGAAGGCAATCCCGCCTTTACCAACCTGCCGCGAAAATTCAATATTGCCATCGAAGGCGGGCGAGATAACGCCGTCCATGCCGAAATTAACGACATTGCCTTTGTGCCTGCCTATCAAGGGGATGAACTGGGCTTTAACGTCTTGGTGGGGGGCTTCTTCTCCGCCAAACGCTGTGAAGCCGCCATTCCCCTCAATGCCTGGGTTCCCCCCACCATCGAAGCCGTTGTGCCCCTCTGCCGCGCCATCTTGAGCGTCTTTCGGGATCACGGCCCCCGCGCCAATCGGCAAAAATCGCGGCTGATGTGGCTCATTGATGAACTGGGGTTAGAGCAATTTCGCGCCTTGGTGGTGGCAGAATTCGGTCAACCTTTGGCCGCTGCCGCCGACCATGACGAAATTGATTGGGATAAACGGGATCACATTGGTATTCATCCCCAATTGCAGCCGGGCTATTCCTTTGTGGGGTTGCATGTTCCCGTTGGCCGGTTTGATGCGGAAGCAATGTTTGAACTGGCCCGGTTAGCGGAGGTTTACGGCAATGGCGAAATCCGCCTCACAGTAGAGCAAAACGTCATCCTCCCCTTTATTGCCCAGGAAAATCTCGATGCCCTGCTCACAGAACCCCTGTTGCAACGGTTTAGCATTGCACCCAAGCCCGTGGCGCGATCGCTCGTTTCCTGTACCGGAGCGCAATTTTGTAACTTTGCCCTCGTGGAAACGAAGCAACGAGCAGTGGCGATCGCCGCCACCCTCGACGAACGCCTCGAAACCCCCCAACGGGTGCGGATCCATTGGACTGGCTGCCCCAACTCCTGCGGCCAGCCCCAAGTCGCCGACATCGGCCTAATGGGAACCAAAGTCCGCAAAGATGGCAAAACCGTCGAAGGCGTAGACATTTACATGGGGGGAACCGTCGGCAAAGATGCCCAACTGGGCACCTGCGTCCAAAAAGGCATCCCCTGCGAGGATCTCATCCCTGTTTTAGAAAACCTGATGGTGGAGCACTTTGGTGCAAAACCCCGTCAAACCGTCACCCTTTAACCCCACGGTAATTGCTGTCGCGGATTACCGTGTCACCCCTGCACCTATACAATTTCAAACTCAACTTCAAACTCAACCATGGCTAACTTTTCCCGTCGTCGCTTTCTCTTCACCACCGGAGCCGCCGCCGCCACCACCCTGTGGCTGAATAGCTGCGCCTCCCGCACCGATGGGGGCGGCGGTGCAAGCAACATTGAAACCGTTGCCCCCCTCGACATCGCCCCCGAAGATGCTCCAGAAATCACCACCGCGAAACTGGGCTTCATCGCCCTCACCGACTCCGCCCCCCTGATCATCGCCAAA